>JAPLTR010000134.1 GCA_026398065.1 Verrucomicrobiota bacterium
CGCCGTCCAGAAAAAACTCCCCGGCCTGCCCGCGGTGGATGCCAAGGTGATGGGCGGACTCCAGACGCTGGAGGCGATCTCCAACTATCTCGTGCAGGCGCTCGGCGCCGTCGCCCAGCCCGCCGTCGCCACGGTGACCGCTTCGGCCAAAACGCCGGCGTCCCCGGCGCTCGCGCCCGAGGCCGTGATGCCCATCGTCCTCGAAACCGTCGCGGAAAAGACCGGCTACCCGCGCGAAATGCTCGAGCCCGCGATGCAGCTGGAGAGCGACCTCGGCATCGATTCGATCAAGCGCGTGGAGATCCTCTCCGCGGTGCAAAAGAAGCTGCCGGGCCTGCCCGCGGTGGATGCGAAGGTCATGGGCGGATTGCAGACGCTCCAGGCGATCTCGGACTATCTCACTCAACAGCTCGGCGGCGTCGCGTCGCCGGCCGCGGCGCCGACGCCGGCCAAGGCCGCCGCTCCCGCGACGGTCGCGGCGAAATCGGCGCCGGCCGAATTACCCGTCCTGCGCTATCTCGTCGGCACGGAGGTGGCCGAGGCCCCCGGTTTCGCCCTGGCGGGACTGCATCGCGTGAAACGCCTCGTCATCACCGATGAGGGCCGCGGGATCGCGGCGGAGCTGCGCGCCGCGTTGGCGGCCCAGCACATCACGGCTGAGGTCGTCACCTCGGTCCCGGCGGACAGCGACGGCGTGATCCTCCTCGAGGGCCTGCGTTCGGATGACCGCCCGGAAGCGGCCACGACGGCGCACCAGGCCGCATTTGCGGCGGCGCGCGCGGCGGCGGAGCGGATTGCCGCGGCCGGCGGAATTTTTGTAACCGTGCAGGACACCGGCGGCTCTTACGGCCTCGGCGGAAACCCGGTCTTGCGCGGCTGGTACGGCGGCTTCGCCGGCCTCGCGAAAACCGCGGCCAAGGAGTGGCCGGCGGCCGCGGTGCGCAGCATCGATTTCGAACGCAATGGCCAGACCGCGGCGGAAATGGGCCGCCGTCTCGCCGATGAGCTGCTCTATGGCGGCGATGAACGCGAGATCGGGCTAGGCACCGACGGCGTGCGCCGCCGTCTCATCGTGACCGCGCAGCCCGTGGCGGCGTCCGCCGCCTCGCGAATCACGTCGACGTCGGTGGTCGTTGCCACCGGCGGGGCCCGCGGGGTCACGGCCTCCACGCTCGTGGCCTTGGCCCGCGCGCATCAGCCCCGGATCGCGCTCCTCGGCCGGACTGCCCTCGGCGACGAGCCGGCGGAGTGCGCCGGGATCGCCGACGAGGCCGCGTTGCGGCAGGCGCTGCTCACCCGTGAGCAACGCGCCGGACGGCAGCTCTCGCCGAAGGCCCTTGCGGCCGCCGTGCGTGACATCGTTGCGCACGGCGCCACGCTGGCTCAGGTGCGCGAGCGCCTCGGCCCGATCACCGCGCTCGTCCATGGGGCGGGTGTGCTCGCGGACAAGCTCATCGCCGAAAAGACGCCGGAGCAGTTTGCCCGCGTGTTCGCCACCAAGGTGGCCGGACTCCAGGTGCTGCTCGAGGCGACGGCCGGCGACGCGCTCGACGCGCTGATCCTGTTCTCCTCGGTGGCCGGCCGGTTCGGCAACCGCGGCCAGGCCGACTACGCGATGGCCAACGAGGTGCTCAACAAGGTCGCGCAGGCGGAATTCCACCGTCGCGGCGGCCGGTGCCTCGTGCGCTCGATCAACTGGGGCCCGTGGGACGGCGGGATGGTCACGCCCGCGTTGCAGGAGCATTTCCGCACGCAAGGCGTCGGACTCATCTCGCACGACGAGGGAGCGGAGGCCTTTGTCCGCGAGTTTGCGGGCGCGGCGACCGCCGCCGAGGTGGAGGTCGTCATCGGCTCCGGCCGGCTCGATCTCGCCGCCGACCCCGCCCAACCGACCCACCGGGTCGAGATTGCGGTGAGCGCGGACCGCTATCCCTTTCTCCTCGATCACGTGGTGAAGGGTCGGATCGTCGTTCCGCTGGCGCTCGTCACCGAATGGCTCCTTTCGGCCGCGGCCCTCGCGCGCCCCGGCGCGACGCTGCGCGCGTTGCGCGACGTCCAGGTGATGAAGGCCGTGTTCGTGCCGGAGGACGCCGCCAAGGCGCCCCGCCTCGTGCTCACCACGCGGAACCTCGACGGCGGCTCGGTCGAAATTCGTATCACCGATCCCGATACAGGCAAGGCCCACTACGGCGCGGTCGCAGTCTATGGCTCCGGCGTGACGCCCCCGGTTTCGCTCCCGGCCCCCGAGGGCCCGGGCTGGCGGGAGTTCAGCTTTGACGCCGCGGGCGCCTATGACGGCCGGCTCTTCCACGGGCCGGAGTTTCAGGTGATCCGCGAGCTCGGCGACTGGTCGGCGGAGGCGGCGACGCTCACGCTCGACAACCATCCGCTCGTGCAACTCGGGGCGGAGGGCTGGAAGGTCGGTCCGGCGCTGCTCGACGGCGCGCTGCAGGGCGCCGTGCTCTGGTCCCTCGAGGCCCACGGCAAGAGCTCCCTGCCGCTGCGCATCGCCGAGGTCACGCTGATGCGCCAGGCGCGCGCGGGCGAGCCGGTCTCGTGCCGGCTCACCGGTCGCGAGCAGGCGGGCGTCGGCGCGGTCACGGACATCGACTGCGTGGACGCGGACGGCGCGGCGATCTTCTCGTTGCGCGGCGTCGAGTGCTTCCAGGTGGATTCCTACTGGAACGCGGTGACGACATGACCGGCTTCCGGCCCATCGCGATCGTCGGGCAGGCCTGCCTGCTGCCCGGAGCGCATTCGCCCGCGCAGCTCTGGTCCGCCGTGGCCGGCGGCCGCGACCTCCTGTCGCGCGCCTCGGCCGCGACCTGGCAGATCGCGGACCAGCGCCGCCTGATGCGCACGGACGCCGGCGCCCCGCCGGCGGAAAAGATCCCGACGGACCGCGGCGGGTACGTGACGGGATTCGACGCGGTCTTCGATCCCGCGGCGCACCGGTTGGAGCGGGCGCTCGTCGAGGGGCTCGACCCGCTCTTTCAATGGCTGCTCCACGTCGGGCGCGGCGCGATGCTCGATGCCGGGATCGACCCCGGCCAGCGCCTGCGCGGCGGCGCGGTGATCGGCAATCTTTCCTATCCCACCTATGCGCTGAACGCCGTGGCGACCGCGGTGTGGGCCGAGGAACTGCTGGGCCGCGCCCGCGTGCGGAAGACGGGCCTCGCGTCTCCGGACCGGCTTAACCGTTTCATGTCGGGTCTCCCGGCTAACCTATTGTGCGAGTCGCTGCAGCTGACACGCGGCGGTTTCATGGTCGACGCAGCGTGTGCCTCTTCGCTCTACGCGATCAAGTTTGCCTGCGACTGGCTGGCGAGCGGCCGGGCCGATGTGATGCTGGCCGGCGGTGTCTCGCGGGTGCATGGTCTGACGATCCACGCAGGATTCACGACCTTGCAGGCGCTGAGTCCGAGCGGGCGCAGCCGTCCGCTGCACGCGCAGGCCGATGGGCTGATTCCATCGGAAGGCGCCGCAGTGATCGTTTTGAAACGCCTTGAGGACGCCCAGCGCGACGGCAGCCGGATCCTCGGGGTGATCCGCGGCGTGGGGCTGGCCAATGACGGCCGGGGCTCGGGCCTGCTGGTGCCATCCGCGGCGGGCCAGGTGCTGGCGATGGAGGCCGCCTACCGCGGTTCCGGCCTGACTCCGGCTGACATCGACCTGATCGAGTGTCATGCGACGGGCACGGGCGTCGGCGACGCGACGGAGATCCGGAGCTGCGCCGAGGTGTTTGCGGGCGCGCGCGGCGTGGCGCTCGCTTCGCTGAAGGCGAACATCGGGCACCTGCTGCCGGTCGCCGGCGTGGCGGGGCTGATCAAGGTGCTGCAGTCGATGGCGCACGGTGTGCGCCCGGCGATCCTCCACCTCGACGAGGTGAATCCCGCGCTCGCCGGCACGCCGCTGACAGCCGGGGTCGAGACCACCGAGTGGAAAACGAATTCCGTGCGCCGCGCGGCGGTCAATGCCTTTGGCTTCGGCGGCAACAACGCCCACCTCCTCGTGGAGCAGTCTCCGACGACGGTCCGCGCGAAGGGGGTGCCCGGTGCGGCACTGCCGGCGCGGCCGCGCTGCGCCATCGTCTCGGTGGCGGCGCGCGTGGGCGACGGCGCGGACGTGCGGGATTTTTGGTGGGCGGCGCTGAGCGACGCGGGCACGACGGCGAAAAACGCCGCGGGCGCCATGCGCGAGATCCGCGTGCCGCTCCAGGGCTCGGCCTTTCCGCCGAAGGATCTGGATCAGGCGCTCGCGCAGCAGGTGCTGACCCTGGAGGTCGCGCACCAGGCCCTCGCGCAGGTGAAGACGATGCCCTTCGAGCGCACCGCGGCCTTCGTCGGCATGGGCTGCGACGCCGAGGCCTGCCGCTTCGGACTGAATTTGCGCCTGGGAGAATTTCTGGCCGACGCCGGCCTGGCGCCCGTTGCCGCGGAACGGCTCGACGCCGTGCGGCAAAAAATCATGCCCGTCCCGGTCGCGGCGACGACGCTCGGGCTGATGCCCAACGTGGTGACCAACCGTCTCAACCGGCAGTATGGCCTCGGCGGGGCGAGCTGCGCGGTCTCCGCCGAGCAATTGTCGGGACTGCACGGGCTGGAACTCGCGTTGCAGGCGCTGCAGGCGGGCGAGATCGATGCGGCGCTGGTCGGCGCGGTGGATGTGGGGGCGGAGCCCGTGCACACGGCGGCGCTGGACGCGGTTTTGCCGGAGGCCGGACGCGTGGTGTCGGACGGCGCCTGCATGTTCATCCTCAAGCGGGAGACCGACGCGCTGCGCGACGGCGACACGATTTATGCCCTGATCGCGGCGGAGAGCGACCCGGTGATCCCGGGCGCGGTGGACTGGACCTCGGTCGCGACCGCGCTGCAGTCGCGGTGCGGCTACTGTCACGCGGCCGATGCGCTGCTCCATGTCGCGTCGGCGGCCCTCGCGCTGAAATACCGCCTGCAACCGCCGGTCGAGGGCCGGGTTGTTCTCGTCTGGGCGGCCCCGTAGCACGTGCACCGCGCTGTGCGGCTCGAACTTTCGGGCCTGCTCGAGGAGATAGCCGCGCTGTATCTGATTGAATTCGGAGCCGCGCCCGAGCGCGCCCGCCCCCCAGGTGGCCGCCTTGGCCACCGAGGTTATGCCGCGCGCCCCGCGCCTGCGACCGGTGGGCGCGATGCCCGAGGAACTTGCCGCCGAGGTGATCGGCGAGACGGTGGAGCGTGAGGTGGGGGTGGGGGTGCTAGTGGCGCAGGACGACTCCGCCCCCGCGGACTGGGCCGACGAGACCGTGCTGGTGCATGAGTGCTTTTTGGAGGAGATGGCGGCTGCGCATGCGGTGTTTCTCCGCCGCTTTGGCGCGGGTGCGCCGGGCGTTGATGAAACGGTGTTCGAGCCGGAGGCGGCGATCGCTGCGCCGGTGCCCGAGTTGAAACCGGAGCCACCAGTCCAGGCGCCGACGCCGCCCGTCCCGCCCAGGCCGC
>JAPLTR010000243.1 GCA_026398065.1 Verrucomicrobiota bacterium
CGCCTACCTGAGTTTCTACTCGGACTCGATGGATCAGAACCAGATCACCGACTACCTGAACCGCATGGTCCAGCCGCGGCTCTCGTCGGTGAAGGGCATCCAGCGCGCCGACGTGCTCGGCGGCCGCGTCTTCGCGATGCGTGTCTGGCTCAAGCCCGAGGAGCTCGCCGCCCGCAATCTGAGCCCGTCCGACGTGCGCGCCGCCCTCCAGGCGAACAACGCGCTCGCCGCCGTCGGCTCCACCAAGGGCACGATGCTCAGCGTCAGCCTCGTGGCCAACACCGACCTGAAGAACGTCGATGAATTCCGGAACCTCGTGGTCGCCCAGCGCAACGGCACCATCATCCGCCTGTCCGACGTCGCCGACGTCGTGCTCGGCGCCGAGGACTACAACCCCGAGGACAAGTTCGGCGGCCAGACCGCCACCTTCATGGGCCTCTGGGTGCTGCCCACCGAGAGCACCGTCGAGGTCATCAAGCGCGTGCGCACCACCATGCCCGAGATCGAGCGCGCGCTGCCCGCCGGCCTCAAGGTCAAGATCGCCTACGACGCCACCGCCTACATCGACGATGCGCTGAAGGAGATTCTCCGCACCCTCACCGAGACCCTCCTGATCGTCATGCTCGTGATCTTCCTGTTCATGGGCTCCATGCGCTCCGTGCTCATCCCGATCGTCGCGATGCCGCTCTCGCTGGTCGGCGCGCTCGCGCTCATGCTCGCGTTCGGGTTCACCATCAACCTCCTCACGCTCCTCGCGATCGTGCTCGCGGTCGGCATCGTCGTCGACGACGCCATCGTCGTCGTCGAGAACATCGAGCGCCACATCCGCGAGGGGAAGGCCCCCGTGGAGGCCGCCATCCTCGGCGTTGAGCCGTCGGTACCGCGGCTCAACCTCGGGGAGTCCGGGCAGCAGCTCGTCGAGCCGAGCGGCCGTGCTGCTCACCCTCTTGCTCGTCCCCTTCATGATGTTCGCGCAGCACGAGCTCGCGCCCAAGGAGGACCAGGGCGTGGTGTTCAGCATCCTCCAGACCTCCCCGACCTCGACCATCGACCAGAACATCATCTTCGCCGACCAGGTGCAGAAGATGTTCATGAGCGTGCCGGAATACGAAAACTCCTTCCAGCTCACCGGGGCGAATTTCGGCTTCTCCGGCATCATCCTCAAGCCCTGGTCGGAGCGGAAGCGCTCCTCGATCAAGATCCAGGAGGGCCTGCAGGGGCCGGCCGCCTCGGTCGCCGGCCTGAATGTCATCGTCACCACGCCCGAGCCGCTGCCCTCCGGCGGCCAGTTCCCCATCGAGTTCGTGATCCGCTCCACCGCGGACCACAGCGAGATGATGGAGTATGCCCAGAAGCTCGTGCTCTACGCCAACACCGAGGCCAACGAGCCCAACGCGGCGCCGACCTTCTACTTCGCCGACTCCGACCTCAAGTATGACCTCCCGCAGGTGGAGATCGAGATCGACAAGGACAAGGTCGCCTCGATGGGGCTGAACCTGAGCGATATCGCGCGCGACCTCGGCTCCATGCTCGGCGGCGGCTACGTCAACCGGTTCGTCAACGACGGCCGCAGCTACCGCGTGATCCCGCAGGTCGAACGCGGCCAGCGCCTCAATGCCGAGCAGCTCCTGGACTACAACGTCCGCGGTCCGGTCGGCCAGCTCATCCCCCTCTCGACGATCGCGACGCTCAAGCACACCGTGCAGCCGCGTTCGCTCAACCGCTTCCAGCAGCTCAACGCCGTGAAGATCACGGGCGTCGGTCCGAGCATCGACCTGGCGCTGAAGAAACTCGAGGCCAAGGCGGCGGAGGTGCTGCCGCCCGGCTACTCGATCGACTACGGCGGCCAGTCGCGCCAGCTCCGCACGGAGGGCAGTGCGCTCTGGAAGGCCTTCATCATGGCCGGCCTCCTCATCTTCCTCGTGCTGGCCGCGCAGTTCAACAGCTTCCGCGACCCGTTCATCATCCTCCTCGGCTCCGTGCCGCTGGCGATCGTGGGCGCCCTCGTGCCGATCTTCCTCTGGAAGACCTCGCTCAACATCTATTCCCAGATCGGCCTCATCACGCTGGTGGGCCTGATCGCGAAGAACGGCATCCTCATCGTCGAGTTTGCCAACACGCTCCAGGAGGAGGGCGTGGCCAAGCGTGACGCGATCCGTCGCGCCGCCGCCACCCGTCTCCGTCCCGTGCTGATGACCTCGGCCGCCACGGTCTTCGGTCACCTGATGCTGATCTTCGTGACCGGCCCCGGTGCCGCCGCCCGTAACAGCATCGGCTGGGTCCTCGTGGTCGGCATGGCCGTCGGCACGGTCTTCACGCTCTACGTCGTGCCCGCGTTCTACATGCTGATCGCCCGCGATCACTCCAAGGTCCGCGCCGCGGCGCCCGCGCCGGTGGTTGCGTCCCATCCCGTTCTCGCCAAGTAAGACCCTTCTCCATGAAACTCGCCCGTTATCACTTCACCCCGGTCGCCGCGCCGATGGCTGCGCTCGCGCTGGGCCTTGCCTCGCTCCAGGCCGCCGAGCCCACGCCGCAGCAGCCCGTGCCGGACCAGCTCGACCTGCCGACCTCGATCCGGTTCGCGTTGGACAACAACTTCGCGATCCGCCAGGCCCGCGAGCGCATCAAGCAGCAGGAGGGGGTCGTGGTGGAGGTCAGCGCCCGCGAGATTCCCACCGTGGCGGCCAGCGCCTCGTATCAGTTCAACGACAAGGAGATCGCCCAGACGGCGCCGCCCAGCGACCGCACGTGGGCGATCAGCCTCACCGCCTCCCAGGTCCTCTACGCCGGCGGCGGCGTGCGCTCGTCCGTGAAGAGCTCCACGCTCTCCCGCGACGCCGCGCTCCTCGACCTCAAGTCCGCGATCAACGATGCGCTCCTCGGCGTCCGCACGTCGTTCTACAATGTCCTGCTCGCCCGCGAGAAGATCACCGTGCAGGAGAAGAACCTCGAGCTCCTCCAGCAGCAGCTCAAGACCACCACGGACCGCTTCAACGCGGGCACCGTGTCGAGTTTCGAGAAGCTGCGCGCAGAGGTGGCCGTCGCCAACGCCAAGGCCCCGCTCATCACCGCGCGCAACGACTACCGCCTCGCCATCGAGTCGCTCCGTCAGTCGCTCGGCTTCACGACCAACAAGGAGGAGTATCTCCGCAAGATCCCGGACTTCGTCGGCACGCTCGCGTACACGCCCGTGAACTTCGACCTCCAGTCGGCGTTCGCGGCCGCGCACAACAACCGGCCCGACCTCCAGCGCATCGCCAAGCTCGTCAATGCGCGCGAGGAGTCCGTCACGGCCGCCAAGGCCGGCTACAAGCCCACCGTCTCCGCCTTCGGCGGCTACCAGCTCCGCCGCGGCAGCACCAACTCCTTCGGGGATTCCAACGACGGCTGGCTCGTCGGCCTGCAGTCGCAGTGGAACATCTTCGACGGCCGGGCTACGGCCGGCCGCGTCTCGCAGGCCCGCTCCGTCCTGGAGCAGACCCGGCTGACGCTCACCGAGGCGCAGCTCGCCGCCGAGGTCGAGGTCCGTCGCGCCCACTCGCAGTGGCAGCAGGCCACCGAGCTCGCCGAGGCCTCCCAGAAGGTCGTCGAACAGGCCGAGGAAGCCGTCCGCCTCTCGAATGCCCGCTACAACGCCGGCACGGGCACGCAGCTCGACGTCCTCTCCGCGCAGGTCGATCTGACCACCGCGCGCACCAACCAGCTCCAAGCGTACTATGCCTACAACGTCGCCGTCGCGAGTCTCCGCAAGGCGATGGGCCAGGCCGATGAGTACCTGACGAACTGATCCGTGTCGCTCGCCGGCGGCGTTTTATGACGCCGCCGTGAAACTCTCCGCCCGGTCGGGTGTCTTTGCTCCGTTCATGAAGAAACCAGTCCGGCTTCTGCTCCTCGGCACGGGCCTGTGTGCGCTCGTGCTCGGCGGGCTGGCGGGCCTCGCCTTGCACTCGGGCGTGCAGACGTGGGCGGCACGCCGGGCGCTGGCCGGGCAGCCGGCCCTCAAGGCCCAGATCGGACAGGTCTCGGCCGGCTTTCAGACCGTCACGCTCAACGATCTTTATTTCGAGCAGGACGGGGCCGTGATCGCGCTGCCCTCGGTGCTCGCCGAGTTCTCGGTCATCGATGCGGGTCTCAACCAGAAGATCTTCCTCCGGCACCTCGTCGCCAAGGGCTGGACGCTCAGACGTCCGGCTGCCGCGCGCCCCCGGCGTCACGTCCGGCACCGCGCACGTCGTGCTCTCGGGCGGCGGGATCGCGGCCGGCAAGGAGGGCGCGTTCACCTTCAACGTCGCCGTCGCGCTCGCCGGCCCCGACGTGCCCGTCACCTCGCTGGTGGTCTCCGGCCGCCTCACCGCCGCCATGGACACGCCGCGGACCTTCCGGCGTCTCGCCACCCAGGCGGAGGCCGCCGCCACCGGCCCGCTGTTTCCGCAGGGCGTGAAGCTCTCCGCCGATATCGCGGCGAGCCGCGAGGGCACCGGCGAAACCTACGCCCTGTCGCTCTGGGATGCCACGCGCCTCCTCGCGATCTTCAAGGCCGACCTCCCCGCCGCCGCCCACCGTCTCTCGGGCACGTGGAAGCTCGATCTGCGCGACACCGACGTCGCGCCCTTCACCCTCGGCCGCCCCCTGCCGTCCTTCGGTCTCGTCGGCGAGGGCAGCCTCGCGCTCGACACCGCGACGAACGAGGTGCGCACCATCGGCAAACTCAACGTCTCCGCCGACCGGCTCGGCGTGCTCCGGCCGGAGCTCGCGGTCATCGGCCCGGCCCGGGTCGAGGCCGAGTTCGATCTCGCCCGGCGGGGGGACAGCCTGCGCGTCGAGCGCCTCACCGCGGCGTTCAGCGGGGCGCATCCGGTCGCCAGCGTGCGGTCGCTGCAATCGTTCGAGTTCGCCGCCCGCACCGGCGAGCTGAAGGTCGCCGATCCGGAGCACGACCTCCTCAATCTCACGCTCCAGGGCCTGCCGCTGGGCTGGGCCCAGCCCTTCATCAGGGACTTCACCCTCACGGGTGGAAATATCCGCGGCGAGTTCGTCGCCGTCGCGCGCAACGGCGGCTTTGCCGTCCGGCCGAAGGCGCCGCTGGCGGCCGACGCCGTCTCCGTCGCGCAGGGCGGGAAGGCGCTGCTGCGCGCCGTGGACGTCGCCGTCAACGCCTCCGCCGACTACACGCCGCAGGGCTGGCAGGCCGAGGTCGCGCCGCTCATGTTGAAGAGCGGTTCCGCGACCTTGCTGTCTCTCGCCGCCAAGGCCGGCCAGCTCGCCGGCCCGGACCAGCCGGTCAAGGCGACAGGCAAGTTCTCCTCCTCTCTGCCCGGCGTCCTGGCCCAGCCGGTGGCGAGCGGCACCCTCGTCCTCACCGGTGGCGAGGCCGAGGGCGAGTTCGTCGCGAGCCTGGGGAAGAAACGGGAAATTCAGGGGCGGCTCGCCCTCACGCAACTGGCGGTCGATCCGACGCTCGCGAAGGGCCCGCTGCCCGCGCTCAGCGCCGGGGTCCGCGCCGAACTCTCCGCCGCCGGGGTGATCACGCTCAACGTGCCGCTGGTGATTGCGGCGGGCGACCGCCAGTCCGACCTCACCGTCGACGGCACCGTCACCCCCGGAAAATCCGGCGTCGCGGTGAACGCCCGCGTGTCGAGCACCCTGCTCGCGATCGAGGATGCGCAGGTTTTCGCCGTCGTCCTTCCTGCCGCGGCGCCCGCGCCGGC
>JAPLTR010000556.1 GCA_026398065.1 Verrucomicrobiota bacterium
TCGCCCGACACGACCCGCATCCGCGAAGAGACATTGGCCAGGCGGCTCGTGGCCGCGGCTCCGGACGGGGTCGACGAGACCGCGACGCCCGCGGTGACGGTGATGCCCGAGACAAAATATTTCACCGGCAGCGTGGCCGACACTGCGAGCCCGCTGGCCTCGGCGATCAGGCCGCCCTCGGGCATGCTCGGGAGCAACTGCACGCCGTCCAGATCCTCGTCCCCGCTGACGACCGTGTAGCGAAAGACCAGTTCGTTCGTGCCGCTGCCCGAGGCATAGGCCGCGTCCTTGAATTTCTGCGCGCCGTCCGGACCGATCGCCAGCGCGAGCCGGGGCGATCCCGTCACCACGACCGCGGTGTTGAAGCGCACCGTGAAGGCGATGCTCTGGCCGGTGCGAAACACGCCCGGCGACGAGGTCACGCCCGTGGCCGCCGGATGAATCGCGAGCCGCACCGTTGCGGTCGCGGTGCCATCGCTGTTCATCGCGCGCACGGCCACGTCGTAGGTGCCGGGCACGTTGCGGCTGCCGTTGATCCAACCGGTCGCGGCATCGAAAAAGGCATCAGGGGGCAACCCGGTCGCAGCGAACGCCGTGGGCGATCCCGTCGCCACGATCCGGTAGGAATACTGGGCCGCACCGGGAGTCGCCACGTCGTAGTAGATATCCACCTTGGTCTGACTCGTGATCGCCGGTGACGCCGCCGAGGCCGTTCCGCCGCAGGCGACTCCCAAGAGGAGGGAAAGTGCGCCGAAATTCGCCGAACGGAGGGAAAGTCTCATTGCAACCAGTGTGCGCCCAACGCCCCCCGGGTGCGATGGGGCCTCCACCTACCCCGCTTAGCGTTGTGATGCCGGCGGTCGCGTCAGCCGTTCCACGACCAGCGCATTGAGCTGAGCCACGTCGACGTCGAAAACCACCGAGACCTCACGTTCGCCCAGTCCGGGGCCCTTCCCCGGAGCCCAGCTCAGCGTGTTCCCGTAGCCCGCGCCGCTGTCGGTATCGACATCCACCGCCAGCAGCTCGCGCCGCGCCGCGATCGACGGCTGCAGCCACACCGCCGCCGCGATCTCGTCCCAGAGCGGAAAACTCTCCGCGTACTTCGCGACATAGCGCGCGAGCGGCGTGTCGGCCGCCGCGACCTTCGCGATCATCTCGGGCGAAAACAGCGTCTTCGTCGAGGGATCGACCGGGACCTGTGTGATGGTTCGCCAGGGCGCGTGCAGCGTCGCCTTCGCCGCCTCCGGATCCCAGCGGAAATTAAACTCCAGCCGCGGGGTGAACATGTACTCGAGCGCGAACGCGTTGTTCGCCGGGTGCGGGCTGAAGCTGCCGCCCATGAACACCAGCTCCTTCGCGAGCGACGCAAACTCGTCGTCGAGGCGCACCGCCAGCGCGAGATTGGTCATCGGCCCGAGCGCGAGGATCGTCACCTCGCCGGGAAACTCCCGCACCTTGCGCACCAGGAAACTCGCCGCCGCCTCGTTCGCCGGCTTGGTCGTGGGCTCGCCCTCGGGCAGCGGCGGCACCACGTCCGGTCCGTGCGGCACCGGCCGGCGCACGAGCACCTCCTTCGGCCATTCCTCCATCCACGCGCCCTTGTAGAACAGTTTCCCGTGCCGCGCCTCCCAGCGTTTCGTCGCCTCCTGCGAGTTCACCAGCGGAAAGGTCGAGCCCGGCACCACGGGGATGTCCGTCCGCCCGACGATCTCCAGCATCCGCAGCGTGTGCGCCACGTTCTCCTTCAGCCAGCCGTCGCCGCTCTCCACCGTGATGCCGAGCACCTCGACGTCCGGCGACTGCAGCACGAGCAGAATCGGCTGGAGGTTCGGCCCGCCCGGCCCGAACGCATCCTGGTCGATGATGACCTTTCGCCGCGCGGCCGCCGCCACTACCGGTTCCGCGAGCCCCAGCACGAGAGCCGCGACCAGCGCCGCCCGGATTCGAAAGCGAGTGTTCATGCCCCCGCTCTAGCAGGTCCCGTTCTCGCCGGGCGATGCTATTTGCCGCCCGCCGCCGCCCGCGCGCGCTGAAACTCCGGATGGTCCGGCGGCTGCGTGCGGAGGTAGCGTTCGGTCCATTGCTCGATGACGACCGTCGGATG
>JAPLTR010000746.1 GCA_026398065.1 Verrucomicrobiota bacterium
CGCAGTTGAAGAGCGCCCAGACAGCTGCCGCGGCCGCGCCGGCCTCGGCTCCCGCAGCTCCAGGTTCGACCCAGCCGACGGCGAGCGATGACAGCCGGATCGCGAAGCTGCTGGCCGACAACGCCCGGTTGAACGACGAGGTCCGCCGCTCGACCATTCAGCTGACCACGGTCAACCGGCAGCTGCGTACGGCGCAGGACAAACTGGCAAAGATCGGCGACCCGGCCGCAGGTTCCACCTCGCCGGCAGCCGACGACGCCAAGCTCACCGAACTGGCGGCCCAGCTCGCGACGCTGCGCGAAGCCAACCAAAAGCTCACCGAGGAGAATCGCCGGCTGGTTTCGGCTCCAGCACCGGCGGTGCCTGCGGCCGACACCACGCGCCTCAACGCCGAGCTTGCCTCCGCCCAGAAAGAGCTCGCTGCGCTCCGCGCCGCCGCCGCGGCCCCGAAAGCCGATCCTGCCGAACTCACCCAACTCCGTGCCGAGTTGGGGCGCGTGCAGACGGACCTCGCGGCCTCACAGAGCGCCGCTGAAGCCGCCCAGCGCCAGCTTAAGGCGGCGCAGAACGAGGCGGCGGCCCGGCCCGATCCGGCTCAGTTGGCCGCCGTGAAGGACGAACTCGCCGCTGCGCAAAAGACCCTCGCCGCCGAACGCGACGGTCAGGCCAAGCTGCAATCCCGTCTCGACGAGGCCAATCGCGCGCTGGCCCAGCGGAGCAAGGCCGACAGCGATCAGGCGCCCCTTCGCACGCAGCTCGCCGATCTCAGGGCGGAGCTCCTCGCCACGAAGCAGGCGGCCAACGCGGACCAGAAGGAACTGGCCGCCGCCCGGGCCCAGCTGACGCAGGTGACGGGTGCCACGGATCAATCGAAAAAAACTGCAGCCGAGCTTGCGGCCGCGAAGGACGCCATCGCGGCGGCCACCGAAAAAGCCCGCCGCTTGGAGCAGGCCAACGCCACCCTCACGCAACGCGGCGAGGACCTCGCCGCACAGAACCAGAAGCTCACCGCCGCCGCTTCGGCCGCCGGCACCCAAGGCACGGCGGAACTCGCGCAACTAAAGGCCGCCCTTGCGGCCGCGCAGAAGGCGCAGACCGAGAGCCGCGACACCCAGACTTCCCTGCAAGCGCGCCTCGACGAAGCGACCCGCGCGCTCGGCGAGCGATCGCAGGCCGACCGCGATCTCGTGGCCGCCCGCGCGCAGGTGACTGATCTCCAGTCGAAGCTCGCCGCGAGCCAGCAGGCTCAGGCGGCCGCCGGCAACGCCGCCGCGCAGGTCGCCGCGTTGACGACGCGGGTCGAGACGCTCACCGCCGAGCGCGACCGCCTCGCCGCCGCCCAGCGCACGCAAGCCGTCGACCGCGAGGCGTTGGAGAAACTCAACACCCAGTTCGACAACGCCGGCCGCACCATTGTCGAGCTCACGCAGCGCAACGAAAGCCTGCAGAAGGATCTCGAGGTTTCCAAGCAGAGCGTCGCCGCCGCGCTCGCGGCGCAGGCCGCCGCGGCCAAGGCCGCTCCCACCGACGCGATGCGCCTCGAGATGCAGACGCTGCAGGACCAGGTGCGCGCCCTGGAAACCCAGCTGGAGGAGGACCGGAAGAATTCCGCGCGCGAGATGTCGTCGCTGGCTTCTCAGCTCCAGCGCGCCCGCGAGGCGAGCAAGTCCCTCGCCGAGGCCCACCGTGCGCTGCTCGACGCCAAGGGCGCCAGCGCGCCCGCCCTAGAGCGCGACAGCCTGCGCGGACAGGTCGAGGAAATGTTTACGAAGCTGACCGCCGCCGAGCGCCAGCTCTCCCAGCTCAAACAGGCTTCCGAGGCGTCCCGCGCCGAGGCGGAGAAGGCCCGCGCCGACTACGCGGCGCTGCAGGCCAGATATGCCGACGCCGCCAAGGCGTCCGAACAGCAGGGCACGAGTGTCGCGGAACTCACGGGGGCCAACGAAAAACTGGCGTCGGACAAGGCTGGCTTGGAAAAGCTGCTGGCGCAGACCCGTTCCCAAGCGGAGCAGACCCGCGCCGAACTGGCCGACCTCCGCGCGAGGGTCGCGTCGGGCGACCAGGCGCTGACCCGGCAGGTCGCCGCCGCCAACGAGGCCGCGGCGGCCACGGAAAAACTGCAGGCCCAGCTCAAGGATGTCACCGCCCAGGTGGCCGCGCTCCGCGAGGAGAACTCCCGGCTCGGGGCCGTCGGCGAATCGGCCACGGCCCTGCGCACGGAGGTCGCCGCCCTGAAGGCGAAGCTCGCCGATGCCAGCAAGGCCGCCGAGGCCCACGGCACGAGCGTGGCGGAACTCACCGGCCAGAACGAAAAAATCGCCAACGACAAGGCGGCTCTCCAACGGCAGTTCGAACAGGCGAGGTCCGTGGCGGAACAGATGCGGAGCGAACTCACCGACCTGCGGGCCCGCGTGACGGCGGGCAATCGCGCCGTCGAGCAGCAGGTGGCGGCGGCCAACGACGCCGCCTCCGTGGCGGAAAAGCTCCAGGGCCAGGTCAAGGACCTGACCACCCAGTTGGCCATCCTGAAGGCCGACAATGCGAAGCTGGGGTCGGTGGGTGAATCGGCCAACGCGCTTCGCACCGAGCTGGCCGACGTGAAGGCCCGGCTGGCCGACGCGCAAAAAGCCGCCGAGCAGCAGGGCGCGACCGTGGCCGAACTCACCGGCGCGAACGAAAAATTCGGGTCCAACCTGAAAGATCTGCAGTCCCAACTGGCCGCTTTCCGCACCGACAACGCGCGGCTGGCGAAAGAGGCCGAGCAGGCGCGCCAGGATGCGGAGCAACGCGCGGCGGGCGTGTCGTCAGCCGCCGCGGCACAGCTGACCGCGCTGCAGCGCGATCTGGCCGCGCAGCGCGCTGAAAACGCGCGTCTGAGCGATTCCCTGCAGGCGGTGGAGCGCGACCGCGTTTCCCGGGTGTCGCAACTGCAGCAGGACAATGCCGCCATCGCGGCCCGGCTGCGCCAGGCGCAGGGTACGCTCGATCAAATCGCGTCCGCCGCACGCCTGATCAACGGCGGCGCAGGAGGCGCCTCGTTGCCGTCGAGTTCCTCCGCGGCCCAGCCGGTCGCTGCCCAGCCCGCGCCCGTTGCCCCGGCAGCGCGCTCCCATGTTGTGCAGGAAGGGGACTCTCTGACCCGAATCAGCAGCCGGTATTACGGGACCACGGGCCGCTGGCAGGAAATCTACGATGCCAACCGCGATATCCTCAAGGGCGAGAATGCCTTGCGCCCCGGCCAGCGGTTAAAAATTCCATAGTCGAACACTTGGGTGCTCGGACTTTGCGTCCGCTGCCACCCCTCAGACCCAATCAAGCCTGCGCTGGACCGTATCGTCTCAGCGCACCCAGCCCAAACGCGAGCGCCACCACTCAGGCAGCCACGGCCTTGCGGCTCGGGGAGGACGCGGTGATCTTGGTCGCCTCGACGGCGAGCTGCCCAAAGAAGGCGTCGCGGCGCTCCCGGGCTACCTTTACGTCCTTGGTACCGAGCGACCTCCGGACACGCTCCTTGGTAAAGGGCGTGGGGTGAACCGTATAGTGGAGGAACCACGTCCCATGGTTGTTCCAGAGGTGATGATTTTCATTCTCCGCGCGGACACGGAGGCCAGGGAGGGTGGTGACGGTGTTCATGTTGCGTGACTTTCTTGGTAGGAGTGATCGCGCAGCAGGCTTTGAAAACAGACAGCCGACCCAGGCATCAGATCGGCTTCGTCTTCGGGAGCGTCCATGGTTCAAGCCTCCTGTGAGTCTTGCACATCCGAGCCCGTGCCCGATCCACCGTGGCCGCTCCCGGCCCGGTTGGCGGAACCAGCTTATTAGGGCCGGCTCGTTCCTGATGCGCTGGGCAGTATGACAATCCGCCGACTTGCGTCCAGAAAAATCTTGTGGGAACTACTCAATCTAATGGGTGCAACAACCCCATGAAATCAGCCGGTACCGCTAGACGTTGAGTATAACCCGCTTCTGCGTGGAAACTACTTAATGCGTCCTCCCTGTCCAGATGAATTATTTTTTGTGCTCTTTCGCGTAGTGCTCCGCCAGCAGGTCGGCACCGAAGTCGCCTTTGAACGAGCGGACCGTGGTGTGGATGTGGTTGGCGTTGTTCTGTGAGTTATCGAACTCGATCAGATACTCGGGGCATTGGATCCGGTAGTAGGTGGCGACCTTGCCGCGCTCGGTGGCACCGGCCCACGCGAAGGTCAGCTTGTCGAGGTTGGCGGTGAAGGCGGCATAGGTCTCGGCCGAAAGTTCGGGGCGCCAGCGGCTGGTGTAGCAGTGGACGAGGGCGAAGAGCCGCTCGCGTTGGGTGGGGGTGAGCTGGGCGGCCGTGATGCCCTCGGGGGACAGGGGGGACACGCGATGCTTGTTGGTCGTGACGATTTCGTTCGGCGCCTTGTCGGTAAAGATCGCGATCTTCCTCTGTGCGGCATCGAGCGACTGGATCACGGCGTGGCCGAGGTCTTCTTCTTCGCCGAGGACGCGCTCGCCCTGGCGCGGGCCGCCGGTGCGCACCTCGCCGGGATTGCCGCCGAGAAAGCCGGGGGTGAAAAACACGTGCTTGCCGTCGACGACCGTGAAATTGAAGGCCACGTGGTGGCCCTCGAACCGCCAGCCCCACGACTTGTCGGCGCTGGGCTCGCCGAAGATCGTGACGAAGTAGTTGACCGGATCTCGGCGCCCGGCGGGCGTGTCCTTCTCGAGTTCCTTGAGCACGAGTTCCATCTGCATGGTCGCCTGGACGCGGGCCACGCCGGTGTGGCTGAGGCCCGAGCGCAGGAGCGCCATGCCGAACCCGTACTGCTCGGTGGTCATTTTTTTGAAGGTGAGACCGTTTCGGGCGATCGGCACGAAATTCCAGTTCTCCCGCTCGGCGTCGGTGAGGGGATAGACGGCGAGCCTCTTCTGTTCGGCGTTGAGGGTGCCGAGGAAGGTGTTCGCGGCGGCGAGCATCTCGGCGGGGACCTCGTGGGCGACGGTGCGGGCGAGCGCGGCAACGAGGCCGAGCACAAGGAACATCAGGCGGTAGGGGGTGGGGCGCATGGTTCCGGTGATGCCGATTCGGACGGATGACGCAAGCGTGCGCATCGCCCCGGCGTGTCAGCGAGGTTTCAGGTTTGCCGCGGGTGGTCGGACGGCACGTGATCGGCTCACCCCTTCGCCCCCATGAACCGATCGCCTTTTTCCGCTTTGCGTTTTGTTGCCCGCCTGGTCTTCGCCTTGGTCACCGCCGGTGCCGCCGCCGCGGACGCGGCCCGCGGATTTCGCGCCGGTGCGGCGCGCGGCGACATCACGCCGGACCTCGGCATCATGATCGTGGGCGGGTTCAGCCCTTACCCGGCGAAACACATCCATGACCCGCTTTATGTGCGAGCGCTGGTGTTCGACGACGGGAAACAGCGCATCGCGTTCGCGATCTGCGACAATCTCGGCATGCCGCGCGAGGTGTGCGACGAGGCGCGTCGGCTCACGGCGCAGCTCACCGGCATACCGGCGTCGCACGTGCTCGTCGCCGGTACGCACACCCACTCCGCCGGCTCGGCGCGTCCGTCGCTCGGGCCGGCCACCGACCGCCCCGGCGGGGCGCTGGTCGCCACGACGGAGCTGAACGCCTACCAGCGGATGATCGCGCGGCGCGTGGCCGACACCGTGCAGTGCGCCGTCAACAATCTCACGCCCGCGAAGCTCGGCTGGGGTGCCGGTAGCTTGCCCTCCCAGGTCTTCAACCGTCGCTGGCATGTGAAATCCGAGGACGTGCGCCGCAACCCCTTCGGCGGCGTCGACACCGTGCGCATGAATCCGCCGGTCGCCTCGCCGGAGCTGATCCGGCCCGCCGGCCCGACCGACCCCGAGATCACGTTTCTCTCGGTGCAAACCACCGCCGGCCGTCCCCTCGCGCTCTTCGCCAACTACTCCCTGCACTACGTGGGCGGCGTGATGGCCAACACGATCTCGGCGGACTATTTCGGGTGTTTTTCCTCCCGCATCGAGGAACTGCTGGGCGCGGAAAAACAGGACCCTCCCTTCGTCGGCATCCTCACCAACGGCACGAGCGGCGACATCAACAACAACGACGTCCTCGCCAAACGTGCGCCGAAGGCCCCCTACGAGGCGATGCGGGCGGTGGCGAATGAGGTGGCCGCCGAGGTCCTGCGGGCCGCCGAGGATATCCAGTATCGCGATACGCTTACGCTCGACGCCCGCGCGCTGGAGCTCCCGCTGGCCGCCCGTCGGCCGACTCCCGAGATGGTCGCCCGCGCCCGGGACCTCCTCGCGAAACCCGCGGGCCCGGCCGCCTGGCACCCCAACGAGCGCGTCTATGCCGAGCGCGTCCTGCAGATCGCCGACCTTCCGGCCGACGTCACGATCCCGCTCCAGGCCTTCCGTCTGGGCGACCTCGGCATCGCGGCGATCCCCTGCGAGGTGTTTGCCGAGACCGGCCTCGAACTGAAGGCCACCACACCCTTTGCCAAATCCTTCACGTTGGAAATTGCCAACGGCTATTATGGCTACCTCCCCACACCGCCGCAGCATAAACTCGGTGGCTACGAGACTTGGATCGGCACCAACCGCCTCGAGGTCGACGCCTCCGTGAAGATTGTCGCGGCGATCCAGCGGATGTGGGCGGAGATGAAGCCGGAGGCCCCCCTAGTTCGTTAGTATCTGATCATTTACCGGGGAGGCGAATCCGTGACTTGTCACGATGCGCTCCGTCCGCCACAGACGTGCCATGTCATGGATGAGCCCCACCCTGATCGCCCGCTGGCTATGCCGGTCGCTGCCCTTCGGCCTAACGCTGGCCTTTGGCGGCGCGGCCCAGGGCGCCTCGGCTCCGTCACTCGCCGCGGTTCCCGCGGTCGGGTCGGTCGATTTCAACCGCGACATCCGCCGCATCCTTTCCGACAACTGCGTCCGTTGCCACGGCCCGGATGCCAAGGACCGCAAAGGCAGCAAGGCCAGCCACGGCGGCCTCCGGCTCGACACCCGCGACGGCGCGACCGCCCCGATTGATGACTACGCCGCCGTCGTCCCCGGCCGCCCGGAGAAGAGCGAACTCTACCTCCGCATCGTCACGAACGACGAAAACGACGTGATGCCGCCCGCGGACTCCGGCAAGACGCTCACCGCGCGCGAAAAAGCCCTGCTCAAGGCGTGGATCGAGCAGGGCGCGCCCTACGCCGAACACTGGTCCTACGTCGTGCCCAAGCGCCCGGCGCTGCCCGCCGTGTCCGACGCGGCGTGGTCCGCCAACCCCATCGACCGCTTCGTGCTCGGCCGCCTCGACCGCGAGAAGCTGCGCCCCTCGCCCGAGGCCGACCGCCTGACCCTCGCGCGTCGCGTCGCGCTCGATCTCACCGGCCTGCCGCCGGCGCCCGACGAGGTGAAACGCTTCACCGACGACGATCCCGCGCGCACCATCTGGGCCTATCGCGACTACCTGATCCGATCGTTCAACGCCAACAAGCCCTTCGACCAGTTCACCACCGAGCAGCTCGCTGGCGACCTGCTGCCGAACCCCACCGAGGAGCAGTTGATCGCCACCGCGTTTCACCGCAACACGCCCACCAACAGCGAGGGCGGCACCGTCGACGAGGAGTTTCGCAACGTCGCGGTGGTCGACCGCGTGAACACCACGATGACGGTGTGGATGGGCTCGACGATGGCGTGCGCGCAGTGTCACACGCACAAGTACGACCCTTTCACGCAGGAGGATTATTTCCGGCTCTTCGCAATTTTAAACAACACCGCTGACGAAGACCGGAAGGACGAGGCGCCGATCCTTTCCCTTTTTACTCCCGAGCAGAAAGCGCAGCGCCAGCAGCTGGAGGCGGAGATCGCCGCACTCAAAACCACCGTGGGCACGCGCACCCCCGCGCTGCTCGCGGCGCAGCCCGCCTGGGAAGCGCGCTTCGACGCGCCTCTCGCTTGGCAGACCCTCGCGCCGAAGGAAATGAAATCGAAGGCCGGCGCCGCGATGACCGCCGCCGACGACGGCGCGATCCGGGTCGAGCGCAAGGGCGAGACCGATGTCTACACCGTGGCGACGACGGCGGCCGCCGACCAGACGCTGACGGCGCTGCGGCTGGAAGCGCTACACGACGAGGCGTTGCCCAAGCAGGGGCCGGGGAACGAGGCGGGCGAATTTGTGGTCACGCGCGTGACCGCGGCGGTCGCACCGGCCGGAGCGCAGCGCGAGGTCGCGGGGCGTTTCCTCCGCATCGAACTGCCGGGGAAGGAAAAGATTCTCTCGCTCGCCGAGATCCAGGTGTTTGGCGACGGCGACAATCTCGCGTCGGCCGGCGAAGCGACGCAGAGCAGCACCGCCTACGAAGGCGCGGCGAAACTGGCGATCGACGGCAAAACGAACGGCGACTTCGCGAAAGGTAAGTCCACCACGCACACCGAAAAATCCGAGAACCCGTGGTGGGAGCTCGACCTCAAGAGCACGCAGGCCGTCGAGCGCGTCGTCGTGTGGAACCGCACCGATGCCAAGATGGGCGCGCGCCTAGCCGGTGCCCGCATCGTGTTGCTCGACGAGCAGCGCGCCGTCGTCTGGGAGACCACGGTCGCGAAGGCCCCGGCGATGAGCGCGGAGTTTTCCACCAGCGGCGCGAAGACGATGCGCTTCACGGCGGCGATCGCCGATTTCACGCAGGAGGGATTTGCCGCCGAGTCGGTGCTGAACGTGCGGGCCGGCCGCGCCAAGGGCTGGGCCGTGGGTCCGCAGCTCGGGCGCGACCACACCCTCGTCCTTGTGCCGGACGCCCCCGTGACGCTGCCCGCCGGCGCCAGGCTCACCGTCACCGTCGAACAGCTCTCGAAGAAAAAATTTCACACGCTCGGCAAGCTGCGCCTCGCGACGACGGCCGATGCGCGCGTGGCGGAGATCAGCCGCACCCCCGCGAACGTGCTGGCCGCGCTCAAAGTTCCTGTGGCGGAGCGCAAGGCGGAGCAGGCCGAAACCGTCACGGCGCACTACATGTCCGTCGCGCCGCTGCTGGAAAAGGAGCACCAGCGGCTCGCCGCGGCGACCATGGAACTGGATGGCATCAAACCCATTACGACGGTTCCCGTGCTGGCCGAACTATCGGCGGAGAAGACCCGCAGGACCCACATTCAGCGCCGCGGCAATTATCTCGACCTCGGGCCCGAGGTGACGCCCGGCGTGCCCCGCGCGCTAAACCCGCTGCCGCCCGACGCGCGCCCTGACCGCCTCGGCCTCGCGCGCTGGCTGGTGGACGCCAACAACCCGCTCACCTCGCGCGTGATCGCCAACCTCCTTTGGGAGTCGATCTTCGGCATGGGCCTTGTCCGCACGAGCGAGGATTTCGGGAGCCAAGGCGACTCCCCCTCGCACCCGGAGCTGCTCGACTGGCTCGCCGTCGAGTTTCGCGAGAGCGGCTGGGACGTGAAACACCTGCTCAAGCTCATGGTGACCTCGGCGACCTACCGGCAGTCGGCGCGCATCTCACCCGAGGCGCTCGCGCGCGATTCCGACAACCGCCTGCTCGCGCGCGGCCCGCGTTTCCGCCTGTCGGCCGAGATGATCCGCGACCAGGCGCTGTTCGTCAGCGGCCTCCTCAGCGCGAAAATGTACGGCATGCCCGTCAACCCGCCCCAGCCGAAGATGGGCGTGACGGCCGCGTTCGGCGCGACGGTCGACTGGGAAAACAGCACGGGCGAAGACCGCTACCGCCGCGGGCTCTACACCACCTGGCGCCGCTCGAACCCCTATCCCTCCATGATCACCTTCGACGCGCCGAGCCGCGAGGTGTGCACCGTACGCCGCGAGCGCTCCAACACCCCGCTGCAGGCCTTGGTGACGCTCAACGATCCCGTCTACATGGAGGCTGCGCAGAGCCTCGCGCGCCGCGTCGCGGCCGTCGAAGGAGCGCCCGCGGACCGGCTCCGCCACGCCTTCCGCCTCTGCCTTGTCCGCGCACCGCAGGAAAAGGAACTCACCGAGCTCCTCGCGCTCTACACCAAGTCCCGCGCGCGCTTCGCGGCCGACCCCGTCCAGGCCCTCGCCATCGCAACGAACCCCCTCGGGCCGCTGCCGCCGAGCGCCGACGCCGGGGAGCTTGCGGCGTGGACCGTCGTGGGCAACGTGCTGCTGAACCTCGACGAACTTTTCATGAAGCCGTAGTTGGCATCCGAATACGACATGCACCCCTATCTCGCCTCCCTCCAGCTCGGCACCCGGCGCCATTTCCTCAAGGAGTCGGTCGTGGGTCTCGGCGCCATCGCGCTCGGCACGCTGCTGCGGCGCGACGCGTTGGCCGCGCCAGCCGCGGTGGCGAATCCCCTCGCGGCCCGGCTGCCCCATTTCGCGCCGAAGGCGAAACGCGTCATCTATCTTCACCTCACCGGCTCGCCGCCCAACCTCGACCTGTTCGACTACAAGCCGGAGCTGGTGAAACGCGACGGCCAGGACTGCCCGGACGAGTTTGTGAAGGGCAAGAAATTCGCCTTCACCGCCGGCACGCCGAAGCTCATGGGCAGCCCGCGCACGTGGGCGCAGCACGGCCGCAGCGGCCAGTGGATGTCGGACGCGATCCCGCACCTGCACACGGTGGCGGACGATCTCTGCATCATCCATTCGATGAACACGGACCAGTTCAACCACGCCCCGGCGGAACTGCTTCTTTTCACCGGTTCGCCGCGGCCCGGCCGCCCGTCGATGGGCTCGTGGGTCACGTACGGCCTCGGCACGGAAAACCAGAACCTCCCCGGCTTCGTCGTCCTGATCTCCAGCGGCGTGCAGCCCAACGGGGGAAAAAATTCCTACGGCAGCGGTTTTCTCCCCTCGGTGTTCCAGGGCGTGCAGTGCCGCTCCAAGGGCGACCCGGTGCTGTATGCCTCCGATCCCGCGGGCTTCACGCGCGACCTCCGCCGCGACAGCCTCGACACGCTCCAGGCCCTGAACGAGCTGCAGGCCGGCGAACTCGGCCACCCCGAGACGCGCACACGCATCGCCCAGTACGAGCTCGCCTACCGCATGCAGATGTCGGTGCCCGAGGTGATGGACATCACGAAGGAAAAACCGGATACGATCGCCGCGTACGGCGCGCAGCCGGGCGAGTCGAGCTTCGCCAACAACTGCCTGCTCGCCCGCCGCCTCGTCGAGCAGGGCGTGCGCTTCGTGCAGCTCTTCGACTGGGGCTGGGATTTCCATGGCACGAGCGAGAAGGAGGACATCCGCGACGGCCTCACCAAGAAGTGCGGCACGATGGACCAGCCGGTCGCCGCCCTCATCAACGACCTGCGGCAGCGCGGGCTGCTCGACGAGACGCTGATCGTGCTCGGCGGCGAGTTTGGCCGCACGCCCTTCCGCGAGGGCCGCACCGCCGCGGGCGCGATCCTCGGCCGCGACCACTATCCGGACTGCTACACGATGGTGCTGGCCGGCGGCGGCATCAAGGGCGGCCTCTCCTACGGCGAGACCGACGAGCTCGGCTTCAACGTCACCAAGGACAAGGTCCACGTGCACGACCTGCAGGCGACGATTTTGAATCAACTCGGTTTCAACCACGAGCGACTGACCTTCCGCTTCGAGGGCCGCGACTACCGCCTCACCGACGTGCACGGCGAAGTGGTGAAGGGGATTCTGGCGTGAGGGAGCGCGAACGCGTGAGGTAGGGCGGACTTCCGTCCGCCGTTGGTACGAATACTGCGGGCGCGAAAGGGCGGACTAAAGTCCGCCCTACTTCAATACCCCGAGTCCCGCAGCTGCGTCCGGATCGCGGCGAGGGTGGGG
This sequence comes from Verrucomicrobiota bacterium, assembly GCA_026398065.1. Taxonomy (GTDB): domain Bacteria; phylum Verrucomicrobiota; class Verrucomicrobiia; order Opitutales; family Opitutaceae; genus GAS368. The sequence goes on from JAPLTR010000746.1 coordinate 11,759, forward strand.
GCGATCTGGTTGGGCAGGTCGGTCCAGTCGGCCTCGACCGTCAGGCGGCCCCGGTAGCCGGCGCGGTTCAGCGCGCGGTAAAACGCGCGGTGGTTCTCGCCGTGCACGCCGGGCGCGGCGCGGTCCTTGTTCTCCGCGACGTGCGCGTGGCGGATGAGCGGGCCGACCTTCACGATATCGTCGGCGGACTCGCCGTTGCGCAGCATGTGGAAGATGTCCACGAGCAGTTTCACCGCCGAATGGTTCGCGCGGCGCACGGCCTCGGCGCCTTCGAGGATCGTGTTGACGAGGTTGCATTCCCCGCGGTTGAGCGGTTCGACGACGATCGTGACTCCGTTCTCCTCGGCGAGCGGGGCGAACTGGCGCAGGATGTCGACGTACTGCTCGAACGCCTTGGCGATCGGGAAACCTTCGGGCACCATGCGCGCGCCGGCGCTGCCGAACACGATGAGCGTCATGCCGAC
>JAPLTR010000974.1 GCA_026398065.1 Verrucomicrobiota bacterium
GGAGGGTTTTCCCTCCCCGCACCCGTCCTGCTTCACCCTATAAGTGACGCAGTCTGGGGTATCTCGGGCATTGACGCGGTTTTTCCCTGATCGTTTCCTGTCCCCTATGCCTGCCACCGAGAACGTTGATCCCAGAGCCAAATACAAGCGCGTCGTCCTGAAGCTCTCAGGCGAGGTGCTCCGCGGCGGAAAGTCCGGGGATGCCATCGACGGCCCGACCCTCGAAAAGGTCTGCTCCCAGGTGAAGGAGATCTACGATCTCGGCGTACAGGTCTGCGTGGTGATCGGGGGCGGCAACATCTTCCGCGGCCTCGCCGGCGAAAAGCGCGGCGTCGACCGCACCACCGGCGACTACATGGGCATGCTCGCGACCGTGATCAACGGCCTCGCCCTCATGGACCGCCTCGAGAAGCTCGGCGTCAACACCCGCGTCCAGTCCGCGATCCCGATGAACCAGATCGCCGAGCCGTTCATCCTCCGCCGCGCCATCCGCCACCTCGAGAAGGGCCGCGTCGTCATCTTCGTCGCCGGCACCGGCAATCCCTATTTCTCCACCGACACCACCGCCGCCCTCCGCGCGAGCGAGATGCACGCCGACATAATCCTCAAGGCAACCAAGGTCGACGGCATCTACGACAAGGACCCGAAGAAGTACCCCGACGCCGTCAAGTACGACAACCTCACCTTCATCGACGCCCTCAAGCAGCGGCTCAACGTCATGGACTCGACCGCCTTCTCCCTCTGTCTGGACAACAACGTGCCGATCCTCGTGTTCGACCTCAACGACGAGCACGCTATCCGCAAGGCCATCCTCGGCGAAAAGATCGGCACCCTCGTGAAGAACTGAGCTCCGGCCCCGCCCCCCCTCTTTTCCATCGAAATCCACATTCCTAAATCGAAAATCCCATGTCGCATCCCATCCTCGCCGACGCCCAGGCCAAAATGAAAAAAGCCGTGGACTACACCCTCCACGAGTTCAGCTCCATTCACACCGGCAAAGCCTCCCCGGCGATGGTCGAGGGCGTGATGGTCGAGGCCTACGGCTCGATGACGCCCCTCAAGCAGTGCGCCGCCATCTCCACGCCCGACGCCCGCCTCATCCAGATCCAGCCCTGGGACGTCAGCATCATGAAGTCCATCATCAAGGGCATCCAGGAGGCCAACCTCGGCCTCAATCCCATCCCCGATGGCAAAGTCATCCGCATCCCCCTTCCCGAGATGAGCCGCGAACGCCGTCAGGAATTCGTCAAGACCGCCCACCGCCTCGCCGAGGAGGGCCGCGTCCACGTCCGCAATGTCCGTCGCGACGCCCTCGAGACCGCGAAGAAGGCCAAGCTGCCCGAGGACGAGTCCAAGCGCCTCGACAAGGACATCCAGACCGCCACCGACGCCGCGATCAAGAGCATCGGCGAGCACCTCGCCAGCAAGGAAAAGGACCTCCTCACGGTCTGAGGACGGTGGCCTTTTTTCCCGACCGCAGGCTTTCGAAGCACCAAATTCCAATCTCCAAGCTCCCATGAAGCTCCAATTTTGGAGGCTTGAGTCTTGGGGTTTCACTGGAGCTTGGAGGTTGGTGCTTGGAGCTTTCATCTCCTTCCCGTGACCAAAGCGTCCTCCATCTCCACCGCCGCCCCCAAACGCGTCGTCGTCAAGCTCGGCACCGGCGTCCTCACCACCGGTATCGGCCAGCTCGATACGGCGCGGATCGACGCCGTCTGCGCCGAGATCGTCGCCCTCCGCGCCCGCGGCACCGAGGTCATCGTCGTCTCCTCCGGCGCCGTCGGCCTCGGCATGGGTTCCCTCGGCCTGACCAAGAAGCCCAAGGAGATCGCCCGGAAGCAGGCCTGCGCCGCCGTGGGGCAGTCCCGCCTGATGCAGACCTGGCAGACGGGCTTCGCCCCGCACGGCCTCACCGTCGCCCAGGTCCTCCTCACCCACGACGACCTCCGGGTCCGCACGCGCTATCTCGGCGTCAAGGAGACCCTCCGCCAACTCATCGCCTATGGGACGATCCCGATCATCAACGAAAACGACACCGTGAGCGCCGCCGAGATCAAGTTCGGCGACAACGACACCCTCTCCGCGATGGTCGCCTCCCTCGTCGAGGCCCAACACCTCGTCATTCTTTCCACCGCGCCCGGCCTCATCGATATGAAGGGCACGAAACAGATCCTGCCCGTGGTCGAGCGCATCACGCCCGAGATCGAGGCGATGGCCGGCGGCACCACCAGCGAGACCGCCACGGGCGGCATGATCAGCAAGATCTCCGCCGCCAAACTCGCGACCAAGGCCGGCTGCGGCGTCTTCATTGCCAGCGGCTCCGAATCCGAGATTCTCAACCGGCTCTTCTCCGGCCGCGGGCCCGGCACCTTCTTCGTGCCCAACGGTCTTCCCATGGAGGCGAAGAAACGCTGGCTCGCCTACTTCCAACGCCCCGTCGGCACGATCGCCGTCAACGAGTGTGCCGTCCCCGTCCTCCGCGAACAGGGCCGCAGCCTGCTCGCCGTCGGCGTGACCGGCTCGACGGGCGAATTCGCCGCCGGCGACATCGTCAACATCGCCGGGCCCCGCGGCATCGTGTTCGCCCGCGGTAAGACCACCTTCTCCAGCGAGGAGATCCCCGCCATCGCCGAGAAACATGGCGACGCCGTCGCCGCCCTCTACCCGTCGCGCAAGCGCCTCGAGGTCGTGCACCGCAACGACCTCGTGCTGCTCTGAGGCCGGCCGCAAACCTGCTCGCGCTTCCAGCGGAGCAGCGCGCACGCCACCCCCGGGCGGACTCACGTCCGCCTCACTTCCAGTCGCTCACCGAATATTTCTCCAAGATCGCCGCCAGCGTCCCGTTCTTGCGCAGCTCCTTTATCCCCGCGTCCCAGATTTTCGCATACTTGCGGCCCGCCTCGCCTTGGGCGGCAAACGCCAGGTAGATCGGCTCCGCCTGGTGCAGGTAGGCCATCCGGTAGTCGGCCGGCGAACGGCCGCTCTCCTTCACCGTCCAGACCCACACCGCCAGCGTCTCCGCCATCACGTCGATCTCCGCCCCGTCGAGCTTCGCCAGCGCGTCTTTCAGCGGAGTCTCTCCCTTGAACCACACCACCTCGGGCCCGGTGTGTTTCTTGGCGTACTCGTCCAGCGAGTCCCAGTAGCTGTAGCCGTCGATCACGCCCAGCCGGACCTCGCGCAGCAGCTGCACATTCGAAAACTTCCACGGGTTCGCCTTGCGCACGAACAGCCCGATGCGCGGCAGCCCGATCGCCTCGTCCGGCAGCACCAGCCCCTTGGCCTCGGTGGGATTGGCCCCGATCACGGCCTCGATCTCACCGGCCCCCGCGGCCTTGAGCGCCTCGGCCCAGGGCATCGTCTGGTAGTCGACCGTGATGCCCTGCGCGCCAAAGATCTTGCGGGCCAGCTCGACCACATAGCCGGGGGTGGGCTTGGCCGGGTCGCCGTTGTACGGCATCCACTGGTCGGCCCGGACCCGGAGCGTGCCGTCGGCCCACGCCGAGCCAGCCACGCACATGAATACGATGGCACAGGCCAGGGACACCCGCGCCCGGAGAGGACGAAGAAAACGCATGCCGGTCTCATCGGTCCCCGTCCAAAAATCTTAAACCCTTTTACCGCCACTCGTAACGCACCCGGTACGTCACCGTGCGCTCCTCATCCGGCTTCAGCGGCACCATGAACTCGATGGTCGACGCGTCCTTCTTCGTAAACTCGTTCGACTTCTCCATCACCTGCCAGTTCGGCCCGTTCAGGTGTTCGACGACCTTCACGTCCACCGGCGTCGCCTTGCGGTTGCGCAGCTTGATCTCAAACGACTGCTCCGACTGGCCCTGAAACTTGCTGCTGCCCTGGTTGGCGATCTTCCGCTCCCCCACGATGTCGAACGCATCGCCCGTCTTCACCCGCACCAGCTCGTTCTTGGCCGTGTGGTCGATATTGTCTTCCCCGACAAACTCGATGCGCCCGTCGCTGTCGTCCTTGCGGTAAAACCGCGTGCGCCCCTTCGGCAGCGGCAGCCCGAGGCCGTTCTCCGTGCTGTTCTTGAACTCGCGCGTCACCGCCACCTTCGTCGGGTTGCGCGCCCCGTCGTACACATATACCACCGGCGCCTTCACGCCGGTCGCCCGCATGAACTCCACCTGCTTCGTCTCGCGGTCGCGCAGCGTCACCGCCCGCGGCAGCGAATAGAGGTGAAATTCGTCAAAGGCTTTTTCTGTCACGGCCTCCTGCGCCGCCATCGCGTACATCACATCCTTGCGCATGGCCATTCCCCCCATCGGCCGTTGGGGCTGCACCTTCTGCACATCGCCCGCCATCAGCTTGACGACGGCATCGTTGAAACTCTGCCCGCTCGTGTTCGAGACCGTCACCCAGCCGACCACGTCAAGCGTCTCGCCCTTCTCCGGCGCGATCAGGTTGTAGGCCGCTTCCCATGAAAAACCCGCGGTCACGTAGCCGAGTTCCGCCTCCAGCTTCCCGGCCTGCGTCCCTTCGATCTGCCACGTGAGCGTCGGCTTGAGCACGCCCTGGTCACTCAGCGCCGGGAACTGGGGCACGCCCGGCAGCGAAAACCGCAGCTTGCCGTCCACCTCGACGATCGGCGTCTCGCTGCCGTCCGCCCCCGGGGTGTACCCGCTGCGGATCACTTTCCCGCGGAGGATGTTCTCCCTCCCGTTTTGGTCGCGGACGAAGAAATCCAGCTCCTTTCCCTCGTTCATCGACAGCAGAAACCCCTGCGACAGCGTGTCCGCCCGGTAGCTCTGCTCCAGCACGCGCAGGGACACCTTGCCCGTCGGGTCGCGCAGCACCACCGAGTCCGCCTCGAGCATCCGCGTCGCCCCGGTGAACTTCACGACATTGACCCCCGGCTTCAGGTCGAGCGGCACGCGCTCCCGCACCACCGCGAAGTTCTGATTGTAAACCGTGAGCGCCGGCTGCGCGCCGGCCGCGACCGCCGCCACCGCCCAGACCGCTGCCGAAAGAAGAGTTTTCATAGGTGAATTTGGCTGGCCACAGGATGCCGCCGAAAGGACAGACACGCCAGCCGCGAGTTTGTTAGAATATTCTCCGCCCCCGATTTTCTTTGCCCCTTTGCCCCCTTCTTGCGGCCATCTCCACCCGCCTTCATGGATTTTCCTCCCGACGACAAGTTCACCCACGCCTTCGACGGCGTCCCGCCCATCGATTTCCGCGCGGCCCTCAACGACGAACAGTTCAACGCCGTCACCGCCGAACCCGGCCCCCTCCTCGTCCTCGCCGGCGCCGGCTCGGGCAAGACCCGCACCCTCACCTACCGCGTCGCCTACCTCCTTTCCCAGGGCGTCCGCCCCGGCGACATCCTGCTCCTCACCTTCACCAACAAGGCGGCCAAGGAGATGCTCCACCGCGTCCACGAGCTCACCGGCTTCGAGCCGGGGCGCTTCTGGGGCGGCACGTTTCACAGCATCGGCCACCGCTCCCTCCGCATGCACGGCGAGGCCATCGGCCTCCCGCGCACGTTCACCATCCTCGACGCCGAGGAGTCAGAGGGCATCCTCCGCGACGCCGTCGAGGCCTCCGACAAGACCTTCTTCAAGGACAAGACCCACCCCAAGGCCGGACCGCTGCACTCCATCCTCTCGATGGCGCGCAACACCCAGCTCCCGATCTCCGAGACCGTCTCACGCTTCTTCCCCCAGCACGACGGCATCATCGACCGCCTTCCGCAGTTCGCCCAGAAATACGCCGAGGCCAAGCGTGCCGCCGCCGTCCTCGACTACGACGACCTCCTGGATAACTGGCTCGAACTCCTCCAGAAGTCCGAGGCCACCCGCGAATATTTCGCGCACCGCTTCCGCCACGTCCTCGTCGACGAGTATCAGGACACCAATGTCGTCCAGTCCCAGATCGTCGACCTCATCGGCTCGCACCACCGCGTGATGGCCGTCGGCGACGACGCGCAGTGCATCTACACCTGGCGCGGGGCCAACGTCGAAAACATCCTCACCTTTCCCGACCGCCACCCCGGCACCGTCATCCACCGCATCGAGACCAACTACCGCTCGACGCCCCAGATCCTCGCCCTCGCCAACGGCGTCCTCCTCGCCCAGCCCAAGGGCCGCGCCTTCGAAAAGGAGCTCCGCCCCCACCGCGCCAATTCGGAAAAGCCCTACATGGTCCAGTCGATGGACGGTCGCGAGCAGGCCCAGTTCATCGTCCAGCGCATCCGCGGCCTGATCGACGAGGGCTGCGCGCTCGCCGACATCGCGATCCTCTACCGCGCGCATTTCCAGGCCCTCGACATCCAGCTTGAGCTCTCCCGCCTCCAGATCCCCTACCAGATCACCAGCGGCGTCCGCTTCTTCGAACAGGCGCACATCCGCGACCTCGTCGCCCTCCTGCGCTTCGTTTACAATCCCTCCGACACCGCCGCCTGGAACCGCATCGCCATCCTCCTCCCGAAGATCGGCGACAAGGGCGCCGCCAAGATCCACGCCGCCGCCACCGATCACGCGCGGCTCATGCAGAAGGATTTTCTCGACGCCCTCGGCACCGACGATGTCGCCACCAAGGTCGCCAAGGACGCCCGCGAGGAATGGCCCAAGTTCGTCGCGTCCCTCCAGCAGGTCGGCGACGTCATGAAGAGCATGAAGCCGCACAACGCCGTCGAGATCGCCATCGACGGCTGGTACGGCGACTACCTCAAGGGCGCGTTCTCCAACTACGTCTCCCGTCTCGACGACCTGAAATCGATGATCGGTTTCGCCAGCCGCTACGACGACATGCACCAGCTCCTCGTCGAGGTGATGCTGCTCAACAGCGAGACCAGCGACCGCTCCGCCGATCCTGACGCCGACGCCCTCCGCCTCACCACGGTCCATCAGGCGAAGGGCCTCGAGTATGCCGCCGTATTTTTGATCAGCCTGGCCGACGGCATGTTCCCCCTCCGCCGCGCCATCGAGGCCGGCGATGTCGAGGAGGAGCGCCGCCTCTTCTACGTCGCCGTCACCCGCGCCCGCGACGAGCTCTACCTCTGCTACCCGAAGGTCAACACCAAGGGCGGCCCCGCGATGCTCCTCACCCCGAGCCGCTTCCTCACGGAGCTGTCACCCGACCTCTACCAGCCCCTGAAGATCAAGCGTAGCTACGGATGGTGAAACGTGCCAGTTATCGACGCATGCTGGTGCTGCTGCCGCTTCTCGGTCTGCTCCTCTTCGTCGCACTCTCCGCGTACTACGCCTATCGTTTCACCAGTCCGCCGCGCCGCCCCCTCGACGTCCCGCCCGAGAAATTCCTCACGGTACACGAAACTGTCCGCTTCCCCGCGCGCGACGGCCTCTCGCTCGCCGGCTGGTTCGCGCCGTGCACGAGCGACCCCGCGACGAAAAAAGCCGTCGTCCTCCTCCATGGCTACGGCGGCCGGCGCACGGCGATGCTCGCGCGCGCCCGGTTTTTCACCGACCACGGCTATGCCGCCCTCCTCTACGACGCCCGCGGCCACGGCCTGAGCGATGGCGCGCTCGTCTCCTTTGGTTATAACGAGGCCCGCGATCTCCTCGGCGCCCTCGACTGGCTGCGCGCCCGTGGCTTCACGGACTTCGGTTGCCTCGGCGCCTCCCAAGGGGGAGCCACCATCGCCTTCGCCGGCGCCGAGCTCCGCGACGTTCGCTGGGCCGTCCTCGAAAGCGTTTACCCGGACCTGCCCAACGCGATGGACCGCCGTTTCCGCCGCTCGTTTTATCTTCCCGCCTGGCTCGCGGGTTGCCTGATGACGCCCTTCGCCGAATGGCGTCTCGGCCTCGGCATCGCCGCGGTCAGCCCCCGTGACGCGATCAGGCAGCTTCCCTGCCCCGTGCTCATTCTCACCGGCGAGCAGGACCAGCACACGTTCCCTGTCGACGC
>JAPLTR010000946.1 GCA_026398065.1 Verrucomicrobiota bacterium
GCCGGGGGGCCTGCAGGCCCCCCGGCTCATCCGCCCGCCACCCAACCCGCGCCGAACCGACTTGGCGCAGGTCTCATGACGAGCGAACGCCCCCTCTTGAGCACACTCTCGCTCAACAAGGGCGTCCGTCTTGCGGACGCCGGTTGGGGGTGGCGGGCCAAGGTGTCTGCAAGACAGACGCCCTACAGCTCAGAAATCTGCTGCGCCCTCGGGATCGGGTTCGCCGATCCACGGTGCGGGCACACGATGCCCATTACCTTCAATGAGCGCTTCAAATTCGAATCGGACATCGCCCCATCTCCACCAATGGGGCCAGCATTCAGTCAGCGGGAGCAGTCCCGTGCGATATGGATTGAGGAAAAGATAGCGTGCGAAAATCTCGCAGAAGGTCGCCTCGCGGAGGCGATGATCATAGTAGTTTTCCTGCCAGCGACGGTCCATTTCGGCCAGCGGAGTGCGGGTGAGTGACTTCAATTTTCCGATCACCCGCGAGAGCGCGAGGCGATGTCCGAGTGTACCCAGCAGATGCAAATGATCAGGCATCAGGGTGGCGGCGATGAGCGCGAAGTCTCCCGAGCAGGCCAACTCGTCGAGCGTGGCTTTGATCGGTGCTGCAATCTGGGCGTGGTCCAAGCCGGGTCGCCGACGGGCTTCACAAAGCGTGATGAAGTAGACCGATTCAGGGACCGATGTCCTGCCGATCAAGAGATCGGTCGTGCGACGCTTGAGCGGGCGAGGACGCGGATCGTTCATCGAAGTTCGCCTTGGGTGTGGGCGTTCGGATAGTTGTGGGGATATTGGGGGCGCGCCGAGGCGTCTGCAAGACAGACGCCCTACAAATGAGAAAGCGCTCGTGCAGGGCGTCCGTCTTGCGGACGCCGGTTTGGGGTGGCGGGTCAAGGCGTCTGCACCACAGACGCCCTACCGGAAAAGGTCGTCCGCCCGGTTTGATTTTTAGCCTTCAAGTGAGCACGCGTTTGCCCTGGGCTGGCGGGGATGTTTCGCACTTTCCTGCTCATCGTGGCCATCGCGCTCGCGGCGCTGGGGCTGGTCGCGCTGGCGGCCGGACTCGTGATGCGCGCGGAGCGGGTGGTGGTGACCAGCGTGTTTCTGTTGGGCTATAGCGCGTGGCTGGTGCAACGGTGGTATCGGTCGAAACAACAGCAGGCGCTGCAGGCGGAGCTGACCGACCGGAAGCTGGCGGATGGCACCCGTCTGGGGGACGTGATCGGCCGCGAGTGGGCGGCGGAGCGGGACCGGCTGGCGGACATGGCGGAACTGGCCTCGGAGGACGTGCCCGACATCACATGGATTCCGGGCGAGGGGCCGCGCCGGGTGCGGCAGCAGGCCTTCCTCTCGGAGGACCGGGTGATCCGTGTTTACGTCGCCGAGGGAAAGATCAAAAAAGTGCGGGTCGAGGTGCGGGCGTGGTGACGCGCGCCGCGAGGGCGATGGGCGGATTTTTTTCAGCCGCCGGCTCATGTGATCGGCTCGTGAGATTTAGACTTGGTTCGAAACCGCGGTGACAGCTTTGGTGGATCGGGCTTTGCGTCCGACACTCGGGAAAAACCTGTCGGGGGTAAACCCCGACCTACATTGTCCCGTGCTGTTATTGGCAACATCTCAGGCGCCGCCGGCTCAGAACGTCAGCGTGTTGGTCCAGACGTACAGGCGCGGCTGGCCGTAGAAGCTCACGCCGAGGTTGGCGGGGACGGTGTAGCCGGAGCCGTTGTTGGGGAGGGTGCCGAAGACGTAATGGTTAAACATGTTTGAGATGTTCACCTGGCTGGAGAACCCGAAGCGCTTCCCGAGCTTGCGGCGGTAAGAGACGAAGGTGTTGGCCTGCCAGGTGTCGGGGGAGCCGTAGAGTTCGCGGCCGCCGCCGGGCGTGTTGTAGTAGAAAGTGCGGTTCTTCATTCCCACGCCGACCGTGCCGCCGACGGAGACGCCCTTGAGGAAATTTTCGCCGGTGAAGCTGTAGCTGTTGGTCATCGAGAACACGTACTGCGCGTAGCCCACGGTCTTCTCGCCTTTCTTGGCGACGACGGTCTGGCCCTTGGTGCCGTTGGGATCGGCCCAGAGGTAGGGGATGGCGCTGGAGGAGAGGCCGGTCTTGCCGGTGAGGGCGCTGCCGTTGGCCCCGACGAAAAACTGGAGGACGCGACGGAGGTTGCTGGCGAGGATGCGGCCGTTGTCGTCGGAGGGGGTGGCCCAGTAGGGATTGGTGCGGTCGTTCATCATCGCGATCGTGAGCGGCTCCCACGTGCCGCCGACCTGGGCCTGGAGCGCGGCGGGGTCGGTCTGGCGGTTGAGCGTGGTGATCGTGGGCGTGATCACGGTGGGCGTCGTCGGGACGAGGAAGGGCGTGCCATTCTGGTAGGTGACGGCGCCGCCGCGCACGTAGAAATCGTCGTTCCACAGGAGAGGATATTTTTTGTCGGTGAGGTTCTGGCCGTCGGAGGTGGTGGCGGCGAGGCGGACCTTCCAGTTGCGCGTGGGATTGGCGGTGAGGATCACCTCGACGCCGCGGGTGGTGCGGTCGAGATTGACCCACTGGTTCTTGGTGCCGGCGGGCCCGAGGGCGGCGCCGTTGAGGCCGTCGGGATTGACGAGGTCGCGCACGCCGGTGCCGGCATTGATCATCTCGTCCTTGGAGTTGGTCGTATAATACTGGATCGAGCCGGAGATGCGGCCGCGGGCGTCGCCAAACTTGAGGCCGATCTCCTGGCCGACGCCGCTGGAGGTCGCGGGAGGATTGCCGAGCGGATCGTTGGCGTTGACGAGGGCGGTGTTATAGGTGCTGGAGAAACTGTAGTAGGCGTTGAGCCAGGGGCGGATCGCGCCGTTGACGCCGAGATTGTAGCTCTTGTTGGTCTTGTCGGATTCGGCCCAGGGCGCGGCGGTGGCGAGGGTGGAGAGATTGGGCGTGCGCTTGAAGCTGCTGTTGACGCGGAAGCCGACGAGGGTGTTGAGGCGGTTGTCCCACCAGCCGGTGTTGTTGGCGGCGTAGAACCCGGTGGTGCGGCTCTCCCAGTTGTGGCCGTCGTTGTTCTGGCCGGAGACGCCCGCGAGGCCGGCGAGGCTGGCGAGGCCGAGGGGATTGTTGGGGCGGACCCAGCTCGCGTTGCGGGGATTGTTGGCCATGCGGACGTAGTTCTGGCCGCCGGAGGTGACGCGCGGGGCGAGCCAGCCGCCGCGGCCGAGCGGGTCTTTCACGATGCCATCGCCCACCGACCACCAGAGGCGTGGCATCG
>JAPLTR010000798.1 GCA_026398065.1 Verrucomicrobiota bacterium
GAGCCGAGCCGGCGGCCGGTGTCGTCGAAGACGGGCATCTTGACCAGGCCGTCGCGCCCGGCGCCGATGGTGTAGACGGGCACGCCGCGGGACCTTGCGATCTCGGTGGATTGCTCGGGGGTGAGGACACCGCGGTTGTTGGCGCCGTCGGTCATGAGGACGACGAAGGCGCCCTTGCGCTTGCCGCCGTCCTCGCGGGCCGCCTGCTCGAGGCGGGTGAGGGCCACGCCGAGGCCGTCGCCGATGGCGGTGCCGTCCTCGATCATGCCGAGCTTGAGGCGCTCGACCTGGCGGCCCAGCCAGTCGTGGTCGAAGGTCAGCGGGGCGAGGGTGTAGGCGCGGCCGGAGAAGACGACCATGCCGATGCGGTCGCTGGTGCGCTGGTTGATGAAGGCCTGGATGACGGGCTTGATGGCCTGGAGGCGGTTGATGGGCTCGCCGTTTTTCTCGTAGTCCTCGGCGAGCATGGAGCCGGAGAGGTCGACCGAGAGAATGATGTCGTAGCCCTGGGAGTGGACCTCGCGTTTGTCTTCGACGCGCTGCGGGCGGGCGAGACCGACAACCAGGAGGACCAGGCCGGCGACGGCGAGGCCGACGGGCCAGCGCGAGGGCGCGGCGAGCGAGGGCCGGTGCCAGGCGGCGGCGAACGGCACCAGCAGCACCGGCACGCTGCGGCGGCCGCGCAGCCAGAGGATCAGCGGCAACGCGAGGAGGGCGAGGAGCCAGAGCGGGTCTTTGAAGACGAGGTGGCTCATGCAGTCGGGAAAGCTGCAACCTCCAAACTCCAAGCTCCAGTGAAACTCCGCCTCACGGCGAGGTGGGAGGAATGGGAAAGGGAAAATTGAAGCTTCATGGGAGCTTGGAGGTTGGTGCTGGGAGCTTGTCCGCGATCAGCGGACCCCCGCTTTCATGCGGGCGTGGAAGAAACGCACGAGGGCGTCGAGGCGGTTTTGCTCGGTCCCGACGACGAGGCGGCTGAGCGCATCGGGGAAGAGCGTGTGCCAGGAGGCGTCGCGTTCGCGGCACCAGTTCGCATGCGCGACGCGCTCGGCGGTGTTGCCGTCGAGGGTGACGAGCCGGCCCGTGGTCGGATCGTAGGCCGCGAAGCTCTCGCCCTCGGGGAGGGAGCGCTCCCACGGATCGTCGACGCGAAAGCCCATCGTCTGGTAGCGGCGCTGGAGAACGGTCCAGCCCTCGGGCAGGTCGCGCGGGGGAAAATCGCCGAGCCAGAGGAGGACGCTGTGCTTGGGAGCGGCGCGGGAGAGGAAGCGCCAGGGAATTTCCGGAGCGGGATCGGTGGGCGCGGGCGCGGGCCGCGCGAGCAGCGAGGCGGCCGCATGCAGGATCTGGCCACGACCGCGGACGGGCTCGCGGACGACCTTGCCCTCGGGACCGGCGTAGACAAAGCCAACGCGGTCGCGGTTGACGGCGCCGAGCAGCATGACAAGGCCGGCGAGTTCGAGGAGGGCCTCGCGTTTCGACTGCGCGCCGGAGCCGAACGAGAGCGACGGGGAATCTTCGAAGACGACGAGCAGGGTGACCTCGCGCTCCTCGACGAATTTTTTGCGGTAGGCCTCACCGAGACGCGCGGTGACGTTCCAGTCGATGTCGCGGACATCGTCGCCAAACTCGTATTTGACGACCTGGTCGAACTCCATGCCGCGGCCGCGGAAGGCCGAGCGGTATTCGCCGCTGAGGACGTTTTCCACGGCGTGCCGCACGCGCCACTCCAGCTGTCGCAGGAGCGCAAGCGGCGACTGGGCCGGCGCGCCGGTGGCCGCGTCGGTGCTGAAGGGCGAGGGAGGCGCGGGGCGAGGCGCCAAAGTTGAGGTAGCGTTTCGCGTTGCCGCCCTTTTCGGCGAGCGCACGGGTCGCGCGCACGAGCGAGAGGATGTACCCCTGCACGGCGGAGGAGACATGGACGCGATCGACCTCAAGGCGGAGGCCGAGGAGTTCCTCGCCGCTGGAAACGGCGACGATGGAGGGCTGCTTCGTGACCTGGCCCCACCGCTGCATCATGGTGGATTCCTCTTCGGCGGTCGGATAATCGACGAGGAGCTTGAAGAGGAAACGGTCGGTCTGGGCCTCGGGCAGCGGATAGGTGCCCTCCTGCTCGACCGGGTTTTGCGTCGCCATGACAAAGAACGGCTTAGGCAGCGGGTGGGTCTGGCCGCCGATGGTGACTTGTCGCTCCTGCATGGCCTCGAGGAGGGCGGACTGGACCTTGGCGGGGGCGCGGTTGATTTCGTCGGCGAGGACGAGATTGGCGAAGATGGGGCCGCGATGGGCGGTGAACTCGCCGGTCTTGGGCTGGAAGATCATCGTGCCCACGACGTCGCTGGGGAGGAGGTCGGGGGTGAACTGCACGCGCTCGAACTGGACGCCGAGTGCTGTGCCGAGGGACTTGATCAGCAACGTCTTGGCAAGGCCGGGCATACCCTCGAGGAGGACGTGGCCGTTGGCGAGGAGGGCGACGAGCAGGCGTTCGACGGCGGCATCCTGACCGATGACGGCTTTACCGATTTCAGCGCGGAGTTTCTGGGACCAAGCGGGACCGTTGGGCATAGTGGAAAAGAAAGGCGGAGAAGCGGGGAGACGGAGAGTTAGACGAAGCGGGAGGGCGTTTGACTCGGGGGGCGAAGAATAGTTTCTCTCCTAAAGAAAAGAGGCGCTGATGGCTTTACCAACCCAAATCGATGAACGGCTGAAAGCACTCGGCGTGCGCATGGCGGACGTGGAGGAGCGATTTGTGCGCGGAGCCGGGCCCGGAGGCCAGAAAATCAATAAAACCAGCTCGACGGTCTGGCTGCGGCATGCCCCGACCGGGGTGGAGGTGCGCTGCCAGCGGGAACGGTCGCAAGCCGTGAACCGCGAAGTGGCGTGGGCGGAACTTTGCTCCAAACTGGAGGCCCGGGTGAGGGCAGCCAAGGAGGCGGTGATCGACGCCCGGGAGGCCGAGCGGCGTCGGACGCGGCCGAAATCGCACGGCCAGAAGGTGCGGATGATCCAGTCAAAGAAGCATCGCGCGGGCATCAAGGCACGCCGGGGGCGCCCAGAGTCGGATTGATGGCGGGTCGTACGAAAAATCGAACCGCTTCGATTTTAGGAATGACCAGTGGGTTGGGCCCCGCTTGCGGAGCCTCTCATGGGGGGGACGAGGCCGCCCTGAGCATCAGCCGCACTCCCCGTGTGATCGACGACGCGCGCTCTGTCAGGGCAGCTCGTAGATCTCGACGAGGGCGACGCCGGTGGCGTCGCCGGGGCCGGCGACCTGGGCGGTGTAGGCGCCGGGCGCAAGGGTGATGATCAGCGCGGCGTCTTTGGCGCCGGGGGCGAGGGCGAAGGCGCCGACGGATTGGGCGGCGGCGGCGAGGTCGGCGGCGGTGGCGACGGTCTGTTGGGTGCCGAGCGGGGTCGGGGCGGACCAGTCGTCGTTCTGGGCGACGAGCGTTGAGCCGTTGTAGACCGACAAGCGTGGATCCGCGAGCGTGCCCGCGACGCCGAAGGCGCCGAGGGTGGGGCCGATGCCGCGGATGAGGACGCGCTTCGGGGTGTTGCCCGTGACCACGAAGCCGCCGATGAGGAGGCCGTCGCCGATGTCCACGGTGCCGCGGGTGGAGATGTTGACGAGGCGCGGGGAATCGGTGCCCGGCGTGG
This sequence comes from Verrucomicrobiota bacterium, assembly GCA_026398065.1. Classification (GTDB taxonomy): domain Bacteria; phylum Verrucomicrobiota; class Verrucomicrobiia; order Opitutales; family Opitutaceae; genus GAS368. The sequence continues at coordinate 3,658 of JAPLTR010000798.1, forward strand.
GGCTGGCGTCGTAGATTTCGGCGAGGGCGACGCCGGCTTCGCTGCCGGCGGTGATTTGCACCGTATAGGCACCGGGGGCGAGCGTCGAAACCGGCGAGGGTGGGGCCGACCGCGCGGACGAGGACGCGTTTCGATTCGGTGCCGCCGATGACGAAGCCGGTGATGAGGGTGCGGCCGGCGGCGGGCGCGATGCGGACGCGGGAGGAAAGATTGATCAACCGGTCGGTCCGGGCGGTGGTCGCGGCGACGCCGGAGAAGCTGACGGTCGTCTGGTTGGGGACCACGATGGTGCCGGTGACGGAGGTCGAAGGGGCATCGACGGCGCCGGTGATGGTGGCGCCGGGGGCGGAGATCGAGAAGGTCCCGTCGGCGGCGACAGTGCCGAGGGCGCCGGTGGTCACGGTCGAGGTCGTCGCGACGATGAGGAGCTGGCCGTTGGAACCGACGATAGTGGAGGTGCCGCCGCCCGAGCTGTTGACCGAGTTGGACTGGTAGTAGCCGGCGATGGCGTTGGTGCTGCCGGCGCGCGACTGGACCTGGGTGCTGAAGCCGACGCGCAGGGCGGGGATGCGGCCGGTGAGGGTGGCGCCGTTGAGGGTGCCGGTGAGTGTGAGCGAGCGGCCGGCGCTGGTGAAGGGCACGGTGTAGGTGTTGCTGTCGTTGAGCGCGAATTCGAGCGAGACGTTGAGGCTGAGGCCGGGCGCGACGATGAGCACCGTGCCACGGCGGGAGTCGGGGTAGTAGACGGCGGCGATGTCGCCGGACTTGGCGTCAGGGCGGGGACCGGAGGAGGCGATGAGTTCGCCGCGGCCGGCTGCGCCGCCGAAGAGACCGGCATCATCGATGAGGTCGCCAAAGAAGGTGTCGGCGATGACGCGACCGGTCACCACGAAGGAGCGGGTGACATCGGGAGCGGCGGCGAACGTGGCGTCGCCGGCCTGGGAGGCACGGAGGGTGACGGTGCCCGCGTTGCCGAGGAGAGTGACGAGGTTGCCGGGGGAGAGGACGGCGGGACCGCCGACGACGGTGAAGGTCACGGGGAGGCCGGAGCTCGCGGTGGCGCTGAGGCCGAAGGCGGGGTCGCCCGTCGTGCGGTTCGACGGCTGGGCAAAGGCGATGGTCTGGGCGGTCTTCTGGGCGGCGACGCCGGTGAAGCTTTGGTCGGCGGTGGCGGGGCGGTAATTGGAGTCGCCGGCCTGGGTGGCGCGCACGGTGGCCGCGCCGGGCGCCGTGATGACGAGGCTGGAGCCGGAGAGGGAGGCGGCGCCCGATTCGAGGGCGAACGTGACGGGCAGGCCGCTGCTGGCGGTGGCGCTGAGACCGAGGGTGGAGCCGACGGTAAAGTTCGTCCCGGTCAGGGTGAAGGCCACGGTCTGGCTGGCCTTGGCGATGACGAGGGTGGCGGAGGCGCCTCCGCTGAAGTTGGGGTCGGCGATGGTGGCGGTGACGGTGTAGCTGCCGGCGTTGGCCGGGGCGACGCCACCGGTGCCGGAATAGACGATGGTCGCGCCAACCGCCGGCGTCACGGTGACGGTGACGGGCTTCGGGCTGCCGTCGTAAACGTGGTTGAGATCGGTGATCGCGACGGCGGCCGAGGCCGGGCTGATACTCGCGGTGGCGGTCGGTTGGGAGAGGGTGTAGTTGACGGCGTCGGGCCCGGCGAGGGCGAGTCCGGTGATGGTGACGGGTTTGCCGGAGCCGGCGTTCGCGTTGGCAAAGGTGCCGGCCGCCCCGCCGGTCGCGAGGGTGACTGTATCCGCGCCGGCGATACCGACCAGGGTGGCGGAGCCGAAACCGAGGGTGGCGGCGGTGGTGCCTTCGTAGGCCTTCGAGGCGGCGGTGACGCCTGCGACCGTGAGGTTCTTCGATGTGACGTCGGCAGTGAGCCCGGTGGGCTGAGTGAGGGCGTAGTTGCCCGCGTCGGCGCCGGAGATGGCCAGGCCGGTGACGGTGACGGGCTTGGCCGTGCCGACGGTCTTGGCCGCGAAGGTGCCGGCAGCGTGGGTGGTCGAGAGGGTGACGGCGTCACCGTCGACGACGCCGACGAGCGCGGCCGCGGTCGTGGTGAGGGGCGCGGCGGTGGTGGCGTCGTAGGTCCGAGGCGACGCAGTGACGCCGGAGACTGTGAGGGTCTTCGCGGTGATGTCGGCGGTGAGCCCGGTGGGCTGCTCGAAGACGTAGTTGGCGGCGGAGGGGCCGGCGAGTGTCAGGCCGCTGACGGTGACGGGCTTGGCGCTGCCGACGAGTTTGTCCGCAAAGGCGGCGGTACCGTCGGTGGTGACGAGGGTGACGTTGGCCGTGTCGCCGGCGGCGACGCCGCGGAGGGTGGCGGCGGCGAAGCTGGGTGTCGCGGTCGGGGTGCGGTCGTAGATCTTGTTCGCCACGGTCACACCCTCCACGGTGATCGTGTTCCGCGTGACGGTGAGGATCGCGTCGACGAAGGTTGTCACGGCGTAGTTGGCGGCGGTGAGAGAGCCGGTGGCGGGGATGATGGCGTAAGGGCCCACTGGACTCAGCGCTGTGGCTGACGTCGTGACGTTCGCGGTGCCGGAGATGCCGGACGTGAGGAGGGACTCGCCATTGACGAAGCCGGAGAGGACGCCGCTGAAGGATGGATTGGCGGCGCCGTAGGCGCGGCCGGCAGGGTTGGCGGTGAGGGTGAGGGGGGC
>JAPLTR010000276.1 GCA_026398065.1 Verrucomicrobiota bacterium
ACGGACCAGCCGCCCTCGACGAAAGCGGCGGTGAGCCAGTCGAGGAGGTCGCGCTGCACGGGGGCCTCGGTGCGGACACCGAAATCGCTGGGGGTGCGGACGAGGGCGGTGCCGAAGTGCCAGCCCCAGACGCGATTCACGAAGACGCGGGCGGTGAGGGGATTGGCGGGGCTCGCGATGGCGCGGGCGAGTTCGAGGCGACCGCTGGTCTTGGTCGCGGCGGGACGGTCGCCGGGAGAAAGGACTTCAAGGAAGCGGCGCGGGGCGAGGGGACCCTTGTTGGCGGGATTGCCGCGGAGGAGGATGGGGGAATCGTGCGGTTTCGCCTGATCGACCAAGGACATGGCGCGGAGCGGCGCTCCGGGCTCGGTCCAGTTGAGCGCCTCGACCTCGCGGCGGAGGCCGGAGGTCTTGTCGTCGATCTGGCGTTTGATCATCGCAGCCGTGGCGTCGTAGGTGAGATTGGCGGGGGCGTCCTCCCGATAGAGGATCTGGCGAATCGCCTCCTGGTCGGCGGAGGGGAGGGCGGTGGGCGCGGGGGCCTTGGCGGCGACCGCGGCGTCGAGGGCGGTGTGCCACGCTTTTTCGACGTCGGCGAACACGCGGTTGTAGACGGCGGCGACGTCCTTGAGGGAGGCGGGAGGCTTCGCGACAAGGGCGGCGAGGATGACGGGATTCAAGGCGGAGGCGGGGGCGTCCGCCGGGAGCTGCAGATGGGCGAGCTGCGCGAACGACGAGGTGGGCGAGGCGGCGGGGCCGTCGGGCGCGGACGAAGGGGCCGGGGCGGCGGGCAGGGGTGTAACGCCGCCGGTCAGGAGGACGCGGGCGCGCTCGGCAAAGCCGGTCTCGGGGAGCGCGGCGAGGGCGAACCACGGGGCAAGGACGGGATCCGGGACGGTGTCCTTGGCGCGGGCTTCGAGCCAGGGGCGCCAGCGTTTCAGGACCTCGACGTTGAGCTTTCGGGGGCCGGCAAAGAGGTCGAGTTTCTCGGTCGCCGGAAGCTTCGCGGCATCATGGGCGCCGAGGAGGTAGTCGCCGGTCTTGCCGCGCATCGTGGTGAGGAAACCGTCCACCTCCTCGCGCGCGCGGGCCTTCACCCTGGCCTTGGCCTCGGCCTGCTTGCGGAGGTACTCGCGATAGGCGGGAGAGGAATCGTCGAGTTTCGCGATGAGGGGTTTTTCCGCGGGCTCCTCGGAGGAGGCAAACATGCCGTGGAGGGCGTAGTAGTCGCGGGTGGGAATGGGATCGAATTTATGATCGTGGCAGCGGGCGCAGGCGACGGTGAGGCCCATCAGGCCGCGGGTGACGACGTCGATGCGGTCGTCGATGATGTCGTTCTGGTTGCCGAGGAAGCGGCGGCCCACGGTGAGGAAACCCATGGCCGCGAGCGGGGATTTGTCGTCGCCGAGGGGGAGCTGGTCGGCGGCGAGTTGTTCGACGAGAAACTGGTCGAAGGGTTTGTCGGCGTTGAAGGCGCGGATGACGTAGTCGCGGTAGGTGTGGGCGTAGGCGAAACGCCGCTCGGCATTGCCGACGAGGTAGCCCTGAGTGTCGGCGTAGCGCGCGACATCGAGCCAGAAGCGGCCCCAGCGCTCGCCGTAGCGAGGCGAGGCGAGCAGGCGGTCGACGACCCTCGCGTAGGCGTCGGGCGAACGATCTTTTTGGAACGCATCGACTTCGGCGGGCGTGGGCGGGAGGCCGGTGAGATCGAAGGTGACGCGACGGATCAGGGTGCGGGGATCGGCGGCGGGGGCGGGAGAGATCTTTTTGGCCTCGAGCTTGGCGAGGACGAAAGCGTCCACCGGATTTTCGATTGGAGATTTTCGATTTTGGATTTTGGGGAGGGCGGGCTTGGTGAAGGGTTGGAAAGCCCAGTGCTGGCGGGCACGGGCCATGTCGAGGGCGGCGGAGGTGGGGGCGGCGGTGCGGGGGTCGGGCGCGCCCATTTTCACCCAGGCTTCGAGGGCGGCGATTTTCTCCGGGGAGAGTTTGCCGCCGTCTTTCTCGGGCGGCATCTGGAGGTCTTCGTCGGTGTAGCGGACGGCCTGAATGAGGAGGCTCTTGTCGGGGTCGCCGGCGACGAGGGCCGGGCCGGTCGCGCCACCCTTGAGGAGGGCGTCGCGCGAATCGAGGGTGAGGCTGCCCTTGGATTTGCCCTGCTTCTCGCTGTGACACTTGTAGCAGGAATCGGCGAGAATGGGCCGGATCTTGGTCTCGAAGAACTCGACTTGGTCGGGCGGGAGGGCGGCGGCGCGAGCCGTGGAGACGGAGACGGCCAAGGCTGCGACGATAGAGAGCAGCAGCGAGCCGGAAGGTGGAGAGAGCTTTGGCAACATGATCCGGCTCACGCGATCAGCTCCTTGACGACTTTGCCGTGGACGTCGGTGAGGCGGAAGTCCCGGCCGGCGTGACGGTAGGTGAGCTTCTCGTGATCGAAGCCGAGGAGCGCGAGGATGGTGGCGTGCAGGTCGTGCACGTGGACGGGTTTTTCGACGGCCTTGAAACCGAACTCGTCGGTGGCGCCGTGAACGTAGCCGCGTTTCACACCGCCGCCGGCCATCCACATGGTGAAGCCGTAGTGGTTATGGTCGCGACCGTTGACCTTGCCGGCATTGGCGCCGGCCGTGGGGAGTTCGACGACGGGGGTGCGGCCGAATTCGCCGCCCCAGATCACGAGCGTGTCGTCGAGCATGCCGCGCTGCTTCAGGTCCTTGAGGAGGGCGCCGATGGCCTGGTCGCTCTCGCGGGCGAGGCGGCGGTGATTTTCTTCAATGTCGTCATGGGCGTCCCACGGCTGGCCGTCGCCGTGCCAGACCTGGACGAAGCGGACGCCCTTTTCGAGAAGCCGGCGGGCGGTGAGGAGCTGGCGGCCCTGCGTGGTGTCGCCGTAGGCGGCGCGGGTGGAGGCGGTTTCCTTGGCGATGGCGAAGGCGTCGGTGGCCTCGAGCTGCATCCGGTAGGCGAGTTCGTAGGACTGAATGCGGGCGTCGAGCTGGGCCTCGTGCTGGCGCTTGGCGGCGTGGCGGGCGTTGAGCTGTTGCAGGAGATCGAGCTGGGCGCGCTGCTCCTTGGGCGTGGCGGAAGGGTTGCGGATGTGCTCGATGAGGCGGTCGATGTCGGTGAACGCGGTGTTGATATAGTTGCCCTGATAAATGCCGGGGAGGAAACCGCTCTGCCAGTTCTGCGACTCCTGGATCGGGTAGCCGCCGGGACACATCGCGATGAAGCCCGGGAGGTTCTGGTTTTCGGAGCCGAGACCATAGGTGACCCAGGAGCCGAGGGCGGGGCGCGGGAGGCGGGCGTCGCCGCAGTTCATCAACATGAGCGAGGGCTCATGATTGGGGACGTCGGCATGCATCGAACGAATGACGGCTATGTCGTCGATGCTCTCGGCGACGTGCGGAAAGAGATCGCTGACCTCGATGCCGCTCTGGCCGTACGGCTTGAACTCGAAGGGGGATTTGTAGGCGGCACCGGTCTTGCGCTCGGTCTTGAGGTCGAGGGGGAGGGGCTTGCCGTGCCACTTCGTGAGCGCGGGCTTGGGGTCGAAGGTGTCGACCTGGGAGGGGCCGCCGTTGGCGAAGATGTGGATGACGCGCTTGGCCTTGGCGGGGAAGTGCGGGGCGCGCGGCGCGAGGGGGTTGTCGAGATTGACGCCGGGGGACGCCGTCTCCGCAAAGAGTTGCGGACCGGCGAGGGCGGCGAAGCCGAGGGCACCGAAGCCAATGCCACAGCGCTGCAGGAAATCCCGGCGGGTCAGGAAGTGATCTTCGAGGCGCGGTGCGTGGTGGGACATCGGACGGAAAGACGTGGCGGAGGGACGGAGGTAACCGGGGGAAGGGTGGACTCGAACGATCGGCGGGGCGACCAAACGTAAAGGGGTAGCGGGGAGTCCGGGAAGCCCGGAGTGGTGCGGTCCGGAAGAAAGAGTGAGCTTTCAATTATTTTTTCTGCGACAGAAATTTCTCCTCGCGCGTCTTATTTGTGACGATCACACCAAGAGCAGGTGGCTCGCATGCGGCGGACACTCCACAACCCCAATCCCCAGGGCGCGACCGACTCTCACGCGGAGAGCCAGGGACTCCCTCGGCGAATTTTCCGGGGAACGGCGGCGGGACTGATGATGGCCGGGCTGGCCGCGGCGCCGATGGCGCAGGCGGGCGAGACCGCGGCGCAGGCAGCGATGAGGACGGCGCCGTTGCCGGTGATCCTCGACCGGGCGTATGCCCTGCGGCCGGATGAGTCGGCGCTGCTCGACGAGGTGCAGCGGCGGGCGGTGTTGTATTTCACGGAGCAGACGGACCCGGTCACGGGACTGACGCGCGACCGCGCCGCAAACGACGGGACCTTCAGCAAGGCGCCGGCGAGCGTGGCGGCGACGGGTTTCGCGCTGACGGCGTGGTGCATCGCGGACCAGCGCGGTTGGCTGCGCCCCGGCGAGGCGAAGCGGCGCGCGGTGCAGACGCTGCGGTTCGCGGCCGAGGGGCTCGCGCAGGAGCACGGGTGGCTGTATCACTTTGTCGACGCGGGGAACGGGGAGCGGGTGTGGCGGTGCGAGGCCTCGACCATCGACACCGCGCTGTTCCTGCAGGGCGCGCTGATGGCGCGGGAGTACCTCGGCGACCGGGAGGTGTCGGAACTCGTTGAAAAGATCTATGCGCGCATCGACTGGCAGTGGGCGCTCAACGGCGGGCAGATACGCCCATGCGTGGTTCGATTTCCGCGGGCGGCGGGATGCGTACGCGGATTACTGGCAGAACTCCGTCGATGCGACGCTCGCGCAGCGCGAGTGGAGTGCGGCCCAAAACGGGAAGTACCCGTACTGGTCGCACGACCTGTGGGGGCTGACGGCGTCGGACAGCGCGCGCGGCTACGTGGCCTGGGGAACGCCGACGAAGCGCGCGGACGATCAGAGCGACGGGACGCTGGTGCCGTGTGCGCCCGGCGGGTCGCTGCCGTTTGCCCCGGCCGAATGTCTCATTGCGTTGAAGCGGATGCGGCAGGTCGGGGGCGCGGGCCTGTGGGGCCGCTATGGTTTTTCCGATGCGTTCAACCCGCAGACCGGCTGGGTCGCACCGGACGTGATCGGCATCAATGTCGGGATCACGCTCGTGATGGCGGAGAACCTGCGCAGCGGGATGGTCTGGCGGAGTTTCATGCGCGCGCCGGAGGTGCGGCGCGGGATGAAGCTCGCGGGATTCTCGGAGCCGGTGCGGCTCGAGGTGCGGCGGCTGGCTACGGTGCCGTGAGGCGGAAGGGGTTTGGGGCGGGCGGAGCCGGACGGGTCACAACCGCCAGGCGAGGAGCCGGCTTTGTTTCTGGCCCTGGCCCATGGGGATGGTGCGGACCTCGGCGGGGTGCACCCTGGCGAGCGCGCGGTGGAGCGCGGGGAGGTTGGAGTGTTTCGAAACCAAGGTGGTGAACCAGCGGACCTGCGACGCGAAGCCGGCGCTCTCCTCGATCAGCCGGGTGACGAAGGCGACTTCGCCGCCGGGACACCAGAGTTCGTTGCCCTGGCCGCCGAAGTTGAGGGTCGTCGTGCGCGATGGCCGCTCGGACGAGAGATTTGCGACCTTGCGGCGGGTGCCGGCGGTGGCTTCGGACAGCGAGGAGTGAAACGGCGGATTGCAGAGCGTGAGGGCGTAGGACTCGCCGGGGCGGATGATGCCGTGGAAAATGGCGGTGGGGGAGGTCTGGAGACGACACTCGACCAGGCCCGCGAGGGTCGGGTTGGCGGCGACAATGGACTCCACGGAACGGAGGGCGACGGGATCGACGTCGGAGCCGACGAACCGCCAGCCGTAGTCGTGCACACCGAGGATGGGATAGATGCCGTTGGCGCCGACGCCAATGTCGAGGACGGCAACGCCGGGGCCGCGGGGGATCTGTCCACCATGACTCCCGGCGAGGAGGTCGGCGACGTGATGAAGGTAGTCGGCGCGACCGGGGATCGGCGGGCAGAGGTAGCCGGGCGGGATGTCCCAGGAGGTGAGGCCGTAGTCGTGGAGGAGGATCGCGCGGTTGAGGGCGCGGACGGCGACGGGATCGGAGAAATTGATCGTGTCGCCGCCGAGGGGATGCGGAGCGACGAAACGGGCGAGGTCGGGGGCGGTGCGGACGAGCGCGGCGAAATCGTAGCGATCGCGATGGCGGTTGCGCGGATGCGGGAGGCCGCGGGGAAGCGAAGGGTTTTGAGATTTCCGGACGGGCACGGCCGACAGCGAAGTCACCGAGTCGCACCGACGCGAGGTTTCGCGTCGGCGCGGAGGGACGTGGTCTCCGCGATCAGGCGCGCTGGAGCTGCGGACGACCAGACTCGACGACGAAGCTGGCGCGGGTGTGGAGCGGGGCCTCGGGTTTGTCGACGTACTCCACTGTGCGGTAGTCGGTCCGCCAGGTCTTGGGCGTGATCTCGCAGCGGACGTAGCCGCGCTCGGCGTTGAAGAATTTCACGAAGGGGTTTTCCGCGTAGAGTTCGTCGGTTTTGGCGGCGGCGTTGCCGTTGCCGCCGGAGCTGATCGAGGTGCCGACGAACTCGGTGGCGACTACCTTCGAGTCGAGTTGGTCAAAGTCGGCGATCAGTTCGTTGGCCCAGTTGGTGTGGATGTCGCCGGTGAGGACGACGGGGTTCCTGATCTGCTTGTCGTGCAGATGGCGGAGCAGGCGGCGGCGCTCAAACTCGTAGCCGGGCCATTGGTCCATGCTGTAGGTGACCTCGGGGCCGCGGGTTTTGTCCACGCGGGCGACCATGATCTGCTGGGCGAGGACGTTCCACGTGGCGGGGGAGCGTTCCAGGCCGGTGAAGAGCCAGTCGCGCTGCCGGTCGCCCATGAGCGTGCCCTTCGGGTCCATCAGGACGGGGCTCGGCGGCTTGTTGCCGTCGCCCTGCGGCTGGGGCGTGCGGTACTGGCGGGTGTCGAGCACGTGAAAGTTGGCGAGGCGGCCGTAGGACAGACCGCGATAGAGCAACATGTCGGGCCCGTGCGGGAGCGCGGAGCGGCGCAGCGGCATGTGCTCGAAATAGGCCTGGTAGGCGGCGGCGCGGCGGCGGAGAAACTCGGCGCGAGGCTGGGGTTTGCTGCCGGAGTGATCGCCGGCGTAGTTATTGGTCACCTCGTGGTCGTCCCACGTCACAATCCACGGGGCCATCTCGTGCGCCGCCTGCAGGGAGCGGTCGGTCTTGTACAGCGCATAGCGCAGGCGGTACTCGTCTAGGCTGCGTGCCTCGGTGGTGCCGTGGCGGCGCGGGGTGTTGGCGGACTTGCCCTTGCCGTCGACGTGCGCGGGGCCCTCGTAGATATAGTCGCCGAGGTGCACGATCAGATCGAGGTCCTCTTTGACCATGTGTGCATAGGCGGGATAGTAGCCGGCCTCGTAGTGCTGACAGGAGGCGAAGGCGAAGCGGAGGCGGTCGGGGGCGGAGTCGGCCGGCGGTGCAGTGCGTGTGCGGCCCTTCGGGCTCACCTCGGTGCCGACTTTGAACTGATACCAATACCAACGGTCCGGGCGCAGGCCGTTGACCTCGACGTGGACCGAGTGGCCCCAGTCGGCCGTGGCGGCGACCTTGCCGGATTGGACGATGCGGGTCATCGCCTCGTCGTCGGCGATCTGCCAGGAGACCTCGACGGACTCGGGGGACATGCCCCCGCCGACTTCGAGGGGCTTGGGCGCGAGGCGCGTCCAAAGCACGACGCCATCGGGAAGCGGATCGCCGGAAGCGATGCCGAGGGCAAACGGGTAGGCGGAAAATTTCGGGGCGGTGGCCACGGCACCGCGAGCGTAGGTCGAGAGCAGGGAGGCGGCGGCGAAGGAGGCGCTGCCGAGCACAAAGGACCGACGGGTGAGCTGTTGGGCGCCAGGCAGAGGGAAGAGCGGCTGGGACATGGGAGTGGGAGAACGGGAGAAGACGGTCGGCCGGGGAGGGCGTTTCGCGGGACGAGGTGGAATGATTATGCGAGCGCAGTCCGCGGGGCTGGCAAGCCAACGCGGACCGCGGACGGGCGATTTCCGTTACGGTCCGGTGAAAAATATTCCCGGGGCCGGGCGAGGTCGCGCACTGGACAGCGGCGCGCGGCGGCCCCTACGGTCGGGGTCATGAGCTACCCCCGACTCGCCGGTCTTCTTGGTTTCACCGTGGCTGCGTTCGTTGCCGCGACAACGGTCCGCGCCGCGGACTACGATGTGGTCGTCTACGGCGGCACGGCGGCCGGCGTGACGGCGGCGATGCAGGCCAAGGCGATGGGAAAAAGCGTGGTGATTGTCGGCCCGGACAAACACCTCGGCGGACTGACGAGCGGGGGTCTCGGATTCACGGATACGGGCAACAAGTCGGTGATCGGCGGACTGGCGCGGGATTTTTATCACCGCGTGTGGAAGCACTACGACACCGACGCCGGGTGGCGCTGGCAGAAAAAATCCGAGTATGGCAACCGCGCGAAGGGCGTGAAAAAGGACGGCGCGCGCATCGTCTCGATCACCATGTTAAGCGGGAAGACCTACACGGGGAAAATGTTCATCGATGCGACGTATGAGGGGGATCTCATGGCGGCGGCGGGGGTGTCGTACCATGTGGGTCGCGAGGCCAACGCGACCTACGGCGAGGAGCACAACGGCGTCCAGACGGGTGTGCTGCACCACCGCCACCATTTTGGATATTTGAAAGAGAAGATCAGCCCGTACGTCGTGCCGGGCGACCCGAAGAGCGGCGTGCTGCCCCGCGTGAGTGCGGCGGATCCGGGGAAATTCGGCGAGGCCGACAACAAGGTTCAGGCCTATTGCTACCGCATGTGCCTCACCGATGTGCCGGAGAACCGGATCACGTTCGCCAAGACCGCGGGCTACGACCCGAAGCAGTACGAACTGCTGGCGCGGGTGTATGCGGCGGGCTGGACGGAGACCTTTGGAAAGTTCGACCCGATCCCGAATCACAAGACCGACACCCGAGGCGAGCTACGAGCGCCGCCGCGCGATCCTGAAGGAGCACGAGACCTATCAGAAGGGCTGGCTGTACTTCATCGCCAACGACCCGCGCGTGCCGGCGGACGTGCGCGCGAAGATGAACACCTACGGCCTGCCGAAGGACGAGTTCAAGGACAACGGCGGGTGGTCGCACCAGATCTATGTCCGCGAGGCGCGGCGCATGATCGGCCAGTACGTGATGACGCAGAACGAGCTCACCAAGAAGAAGCCCACGCCGGAGTCGGTCGGCATGGGCAGCTACACGATCGATTCGCACAACGTGCAGCGCTACATCACGCCCGAGGGCTACGTGCAGAACGAGGGTGACATCGGCACGCCCACCGGCGGCCCGTACGAGATCGCCTACGGTTCGCTGGTGCCGAAGCGCGGGCAGGCGGACAACCTGCTGGTGCCGGTGTGCGTCTCGAGCACGCACATCGCCTTCGGTTCGATCCGCATGGAGCCGGTGTTCATGATTCTGGGCCAGTCCGCCGCGACGGCCGCCGTGATGGCCATCGACGCGAAGATCCCGGTGCAGGACGTGCCGTACGCGAAGCTGCGCGAGCGGCTGCTGAAGGACGGGCAGATCCTGAGCTACGCGGCGGAGCCGGCGGCGAAGGCGGAAAAGACAAAGGCGAAGAAGTAAACGGATTCGTTTCGCTCAATCAAGTTACCGGTAGGGCGTCCGTTTTGCGGACGCCTTTTGGGAAATCTAGCAAAGGCGTCTGCAAGACAGACGCCCTACGGCTGATTACTTCGCGAGCGCCTTGATCTCAGGGTGGTCGAGCAGGTAGGCGCGGCGCTGGTCGGCGAAGGCCTTCAGGCTGCGGGCGTCGGTTTCGAGGCTCGCGGCGAAATCCTCGTAGGACTCCAGCTTGCGGGTGTCGCGCTTCACGTCGGCATCGATCAGCGTGTGATAGCGCTGGGCGATGGGGCCGAGTTTCGACCAGTCGAGCCAGGTCTCGGCGATCTCGCGCACGTAGCCGAGGTAACGCTGGCGCAGCGCGGGCACGGCGAGGAGCTTGGCGGCGAGGGGCGCGTTCTCGCTGTCGGCGTTGATGAGGGGATCGGTTTTGATGCCGTTGCCGCGGGCGCCGCCGCGGCCGAAACCTCCGGGCTGGCCGCCTGGAGGGCCGAAGCCGGCGCCATCGGGGCGTGGACCGTTGGGTGAGAAGTCCGGGCCGCGGCCCGGGCCGCTACCGCCGAAGGGACCGCCGCCGCCGAAGCTGAACGTCTCGTTCATGTCGTGGGGGATGATATGGAGGCGGCCGGTGTTGTCCTCGCCGATGCTGTAGTCGCTGGTGCGGGTCCAGTAGCCGTCGCCGTTGATGAAGGTGAGGTCGAGGGCGAGGAAGCGGAGGGCGCCATCGATATCGAGGAGCGGGGCGAGCTTGGCCTCGAGCTCGGCGGGCGGGGTCTCGTTGAGGACCCTGGTCATGCGGGCGAGGAGCGCCCAAGATTTCGGGTCATCCTTGGACTTGATCTCATAGATCCGGCGATAGGGCTCAGGATCGTCGCCGAGGTAGGCGAGGCCGCCGCGGCCGCCGGGACTGCCGGGGACCTTCCAGCGCGCGCCCTTGGTGGTGTGGAGGCGGTCCTTGGTGAAGTCCTTGTTGAACTGCTCGGCGCTGGCGTAGATGCCCCAGTTTTCGCCGTTGATGACGACGCGCACGAAATTCACGCGCGGAGCCGGCAGATAATTTTGGGCGACGGCGCTGAAGAGCGGGGCGCGGAGGAAGGAGGCGTCCTCGTGGGAGTTGAGGAGGTTGAGCGTGCGGTAGCCGAGGAGATTCTGGCCGGAGTGTACGTCGTCGAGGATGAGGTTGAGCGAGCGCTTCTGGCCGGCGCGCACCATCATGTAGGAGGAGGCGCCGCGGAAATGGACGCCGACGTCGCGGTAGGTTTTTCCATCGACGGTGAGCGTGACGGGGACGTCGACATCGGTCTTGTGGAAATCCTCAAGCTCCTTTTCCCAGTCGGCGTGGTCGAAGGTGAGGAAGAGGGTGCGGAGGACGGTGGGGTCGTAGAGGGGCTCGTCGCCGTAGAGCTTCACGTCGGCGGACGTGAGCTTTTCGCCCGGACCGGTGGGCTCGGATTTTCCGCCGCGACCGCCGGGAAAGCCGAAGCCGCGACCGCCGCGGCCGGAGGCGGGATTGGCCTGAAGAAATTCGCGAGCGGCCTGGCGTTCGGTGGCGTCGAGATGGCCGTCGGCATTGCGGTCGAATTGCGCGAGGATCTTGCGCTCCTGGTTCATCGGCGGACCAAAGCCACCGCCGCGACCGCCGAAGCCGGGACCGCCGGCCGGGTTGGCCGGGGCGTTGTTGGCGGTGGCGGGGCGATCCTGGGCGGAAAGGACGAGCGGTGTGCCACACAGGGCGGCGAGGGCGAGCAGGAGAGCGGTCGGAGGGGTTTTCATGGCGTGAAGCGGAGTTGCAGGGGAGGACGCGCAAATCCCGCCGTGGTCTCGTCAAAATCCGCCGGCCGGGGCGTCCGGCTAGAGTTCGAGATGCGCGGCAAGCTCGGCGCGGAGCAGGTCAATGAGGTCGGGGTCCATGAATTGATAGTCGTCGGGGATGCGGAGCACAATCAGCGGTTTGTCGCCCAGCTCGGCGGCGAAGCGCTCCGTCACGGCGGCGGCGTGCTTCTTCTCCATGCATAAAATCAGGTCGGCCCACCCGACGTGGCCGGCGGTGAGCCTGATGCGGGCGCGCTCGACCGTGCCGGCGGAGCGAGCCTCGTAACGCGGATGATTTTGGAAGAGAGCCTCGGCGGTGGGCGAACGCCACTGGTTGCGCGAGCACAGGAAGAGAAGCTTGGTTTTCATGCAGGGCGCGGGGTGCAAAGGCTTTCCGGCAAACTGATCGACGCAAGCACGGGCGCGAATACCGGGGCGGATGACCCCGCAAGGGGCTGGCCAGACGGGCGGTCCTTCGTAGTGTGGCCGTCCCAATTCGTCCGTTTCCGTCTGCTCGTTTGTCCCATGCCTGAAGCTCTTGCTGTCGTTGCCGTGTTCGTCATTGCCGTGGTCATCTACGCGGCGATGTGGTTGCGCTCGCGCGACCCGTCGCTGAACAAGCCGCACGAGGAACTGGTACGGCTGCGGCACCACACGGTGTGGCTGGAGGAGCGGCTGGCCCGCGCGCGGCGCGAGAACTGGGGCCACGAGATGGTGGTGGCGATCGAGGGGGAACTCCGCGCGTCGGTGAAACAACTGTCGAAGGCAGAGGCGACCGGTGCGCCTCAGACGGAGCCGGTCGGCGGCTGAGCCGATCTCGAATACCTGGCGGGAGGGGATCGATCTTGAACGCCCTCAAGACCGGGCGAAGCAGGCGCGAAGAGCGCGGCTTTCCGGTCGGGCTGGTCTGCAGCGGCGCCAAGAAAAACACCGGAGCTGCGGGGCTCCGGTGGCGGGACGCTGACGGGGGCGAGGGCTCAGATCAGGCCGAGCTTCATCTTGCCCTCTTCGCTGATCATCGACTGGTTCCACGGCGGGTCCCAGGTGATGCGCACATCGGCGTCGCTCACGCCGGGGACGAGGAGGATCTTGCCCTTCGCATCCTCCGCGATGGCGGGGCCCATGCCGCAGCCGGGGGCGGTGAGCGTCATCGCGACGTTCACCCGGTGGCCGGGCTCGGGTTCGGAAATCTTTTCGACGTCCATCGTGTAGACGAGGCCGAGGTCGACGATGTTGACGGGGATCTCGGGGTCGAAGACCTGGCGGAGCTGCGACCAGATGGCCTCGGGGTCGGGCGCGCCGTCGGCGAGGGTGGAGGCGGCGACCTTGCCCCCGGTGACCTGTTCGCCCAGGGCGTCGGCGTCCTTGCCGTCGATGCGGAAGAGGCCGAAGTCGGTCTGCACGGTGTAGGCGCCGCCGAGCGTCTGGTGGATCATCACCTTGGTGTCGGCGTGCAGGGTGGTCTTGTCGCCGGAGGGGATCTGCGTGGCGATGACTTCGCGGGAGAGGATGCGGTCTTTGGAGGCGGCCATGAGGAATAGTCGGTGAGCGGAGGCGTCGTGCGAACCTTATTCAATGCAGGGTTGGCCCGGCTGCAACCGCAGACATCACGAAGCGGCGTTTCCCTTGGTGAGGTGGGCGGCGAAGGTCTGCTTCAGAATCGTGAGAAAGTCCGGCAGGCCGGGGGGCGGGGAGTCCTTTCGCCAGATGGCGTAGAGCTCGAAGGGCGGGCAGTCGGTGTCGAGGTAGCGGAGGTCGGTGGTCGTTTTGGGCACGAACGCCGCGGGGATCAGGCAGACGCCGTCGCCCACGGCGACGAGGGCGAGCAGGCCCTCGAGCGACTGCGCGGCGCGGCCGAACTTCGGGGTGAAGAGGGCGGGATGGCAGAGCTGGACGACGAAGGCGCGGAAGCCGGGGTTGGTCTTCTCGTCGAGCTTCACCCACGTCTCGTCGCGGAGGTCGCGGATCGCGACGCGGCGCGACCGGGCGCGCGGATGGTCGGCGGCGACCGCAAGCTTCATTTTGGTGGAGTAAACCTGTTGGAGGTCGAGTTCGGTGTGGGAGCCGATGATGGCCTTGTGGACGAAGCCAAGATGGATGCGCCCGTCCTGCAGGGCCTCGATCTGCGCGTGCATGCGCAGTTCGACGAAGTTGACGGTGACGTGGGGGTGCGTGCGGCGGAAGGCGACGACGGCCTCGGGCACGTGCGGCATGAGGATGCGCCAGTCGAGGCCGAGGTTGAGTTCGCCGCTGTGGCCGCGCGCGATCTGCTGGGCGCCCGTGATCGCGATGGCGAGATGGGCGAGCAGGCGGTCGACCTCGGAGTGCAGATGCCGGCCGGCATCGGTGAGGCGGACGTGGCTGGTGGTGCGGACGAAGAGCTTGAACCCGAGTTCGGCCTCCAGCGCGATGATCTGCCGGCTGACGGCGGACTGGGCGAGACGCAGTTCCTCGGCGGCGCGGCTGAAACTCAGGGTTTTGGCGACGACTTGGAAGGTGCGAAGGTGGCGAAACTCCATGCGACCGCCGAGCCTGTGGGGCGGCGGGCGCATTGGCAACCAAGGCGATGGGGGTTGGCCGGAGGCGCGCGGTGACGGCGATCCTGCAGCGTCGCCGAGGGCTCAGGCTTGGTGGGTGGAGCCGGCGGCGGGGGCGGCCCCGAGGGGCTCGGCGGGTTCGACGGGCTTGGGTTTGAAGATCCGCAGCACGACCACGAAGAAGACAGGGACGAGGAAGACGGCCAGAATGGTGGCGCTGATCATGCCGCCCATCACGCCGGTGCCGATGGCGTTCTGGCTGCCGGAGCCGGCGCCGTTCGCGTGCACGAGGGGCAGCACGCCGAGGATGAAGGCGAAGGAGGTCATCAGGATCGGACGCAGGCGCTGGCGGGCGGCCTGCATCGTGGCCTCCACGAGGCCGAGGCCCTGTTCGACGCCAGCCTTGGCGAACTCGACGATGAGGATGGCGTTCTTACACGCGAGGCCGACGGTGGTGAGGAGGCCGACCTGGAAATACACGTCGTTGGGCAGGCCGCGCATGAGCGCGGCGAGGAGCGCGCCGATCACGCCGAGCGGGACGACGAGCATCACGGAGAACGGGATGGACCAGCTCTCGTAGAGGGCGGCGAGGCAGAGGAACACGACGAGCAGCGACACGGAGTACAGGGCGGGCGCATTCGACCCGGAGAGACGCTCCTCGAAGGAGAGGCCGGCCCACTCATGGCCGGTGCCGAGGGGCAGCGTCGCGGCGATCTCCTCGAGGGCTTTCATCGCGTCGCCGGTGCTCTTGCCGGGGGCGGGTTCGCCCTGGATGGCGACGGACGGCATGCCGTTGAAGCGTTCGAGCAGCGGCGAGCCGTAGGTCCAGCGCGCCGAGGCGAACGAGGAGAACGGGACCATCTCGCCACGGGTGTTGCGCACGTACCAGCGGTTGATGTCGCCGGGCAGCATGCGGTAGGGCGCGTCGGCCT
>JAPLTR010000459.1 GCA_026398065.1 Verrucomicrobiota bacterium
TGAAGCGTAGAGTCGGACCGACGCTGCTCTGGTGCCGTATGGCGCACCCTCCCGCGAGGTGCAGTTGGGCGGAGGAGTTTTGGGCGAGACCGAGCCCCGGCAAGGAGGAGCGCCCGGAGCGTACTTCTGTCTCATCGTTCAACGCACTCTCACGGCAAGAGTACCGTGCTGAAATAATTGGCGAAATTCGGCCCACAATTGCACGTGCGCCAAGGGCGCAGGCGTGATCTTTTGGGGCGATGCTCGATGACGCCACCATGTCCGCTCTTGTGTTGGATGCGAAGAACGCGAAGTTTTCCGACCCACGGTTGCCGTCGAGGCTGGCAAAGCTGACGGCAAAGCTCGCCGCGAATCCTGCCGAGAGCTTCCCCAAGATGCTCACGAGCGCAGAGCTCGAGGCGGGGTACCGATTCTTCGGGAACCACGTTGTTACGCCGGATGGCATCCTCAGCGGTCATTTCGACGCGCTGCGGGAGGCGGTCGGAAGGGAGCCGACGGCGCTCGTCGTCCACGATACTTCGACCTTCGCCTTTGACCCCGATGGGGCACGCGAAGGACTCGGGCGCATACGCAGCGCTGGCCAGGCGTTCTTCGGGCACGTCTCGTTGGTGCTTTCGGATGACGGGCAACGTCGCCCGCTCGGCGTCGCCGCGCTTACGACCTGGGTGCGAGGCGAGGAGCCCTCGCGGGGTGAGAAGGCGCGCTGGCTGAAGGGCGTTGAGCTCTCTTCTCTTCGGCTCGGCGGAGCGCGCAACGTCGTTCATATTTTCGATCGCGAAGGCGATGACTACGCGCTCTTGGATGATCTGAACGCGGGCGCACACCGCTTCATCGTGCGACTCAACTGGGACCGTGTGCTCTCGCGGCTGGCGCCCGATAGTCCGCGCAAGCTCAGTGAGGCGATGGCCAAGGTCGAGTGCGTCGTAAAGCGCGAGGTGAAGCTCTCGAAGCGCATCGATGGCGCTCGCTCTCCAAAGCAAAAGTCGGCTCATCCTTCGCGCAGCATGCGCAAAACGACGCTTTCCATGGGCGCTACATCGGTCACGTTCAAGCGACCGCCAACCCAGGAACGCACCGGCGCGCCGACGCTAACGCTCAACGTCGTTCGCGTATGGGAAGCGGACCCGCCTGAAGGAGAGGCCGCCGTCGAGTGGCTTCTGGTGACAAGCGAACCCGTCGACTCGCTCGAAGCTCTCCTGCTACTCGTCGACCGGTATCGCGCACGTTGGACCATCGAAGAATTCTTCAAGGCGCTGAAGACCGGCTGCGCCTTTTCCAAACGACAGCTTGGAGACTACGAAGGGCTGATCAACGCGCTGGCCGTCTTCGTGCCCATCGCTTGTCGCCTCCTTGCACTTCGAACCGCGGCGCAGCACGACGCCGAGGGGCCCGCGACGCTCACTCTCGAACCCGACGAGATTGAAGTGCTTCGCGCCCTCGGACGTCGACCCCTGCCCGAGAACCCGACCACGCGCGATGCCCTCCTCGCCGTCGCGGCGCTCGGAGGGCACATCAAGTGGGCTCCAGACCCTGGATGGCTCACCATTTCCCGAGGCTTCACCGAACTGGCTTTGCTCACTCGCGGCTGGAGAGCTGCAAAAGTACAGCCCCCCCGCGATCAATGATGAGACTTCTGTACGTCAGGACGTCCGACGCCGCCCGGGCGAAGGTATCGCCCAAAACTGCCCGCCCAACCATCATGCGGCGCCGCCGCCGCGGGGCAGGAGCGGTCGCGTGAGGTTCTTGGTGGTGCCGCTTTCGACCACGAGATCGTCCTCGATGCGGATGCCGCCGAAGGCCGCGAGGCCCTCCACCAGCTTCCAGTCCACGTCCTTGCCTTCGGGCTTCTCCCGGAGCGCCGCCAGCAGGCCATCGATGAAGTAGATGCCCGGCTCCACCGTGAAGCACTGACGCTCCTCGATCTGCCGCGTGTGCCGGAGCGCCGAGTTGGCGGTCTTGGGCTTCACCAGGGCGCAGCCCACGTCGTGGCATTGGAGCCCCAGCGAGTGGCCGAGCCCGTGGGGAAAGAACGCGCGGCTGATGCCCGTGGTGGCGATGGCCTCGGTGCTGCCGGAAGCCACGCCGGCGTCCTTCAAAATCGCGGCGATCTCCCGGTGCGCGTCCTCGTGCAGGGTCTCGTACATGAGGCCCGATTTCGCCTGATCGCAGAGCCGAAGCTGCGCCTTTTCCAGGCCCTCGACCATGCCGCGAAAAGTTCCCGCCAGTGATCCGTGGCCCTTCACCCAGGTGCGCGTGATGTCCGAGCAGTAGCCGAGGTGCACCGCGCC
>JAPLTR010000409.1 GCA_026398065.1 Verrucomicrobiota bacterium
CGATCTCCGCATGACGCTCGTCCGCGACGAGGCCGGCGAGCCCAGCGGGCGTCTCATCATCGCCACCGACATCACCGACAAGCGGCACCTGGAAGAGCAGTTCCTCCGTGCCCAGCGCCTGGAAAGCCTCGGCCTGCTCGCCGCCGGCATCGCGCACGACCTCAACAACGTCCTCGCCCCCGTCCTCATGTCCGCGCCGATTCTGCGGCTCCACGTCACCGCCCCCTCCGCTCTCCGCGTCCTCGACATCCTCGAAAAAAGCGCCGAGCGGGGCACCGGACTGGTCCGCCAGATCCTCGGCTTTTCGCAGGGCGCGAGCACTGGCCTCCGCCTCATCCAGGTCAAGCACCTCCTCCGCGACCTCTGCGCGGTCGTCCACGCCAGTTTCCCCAAGTCGATCGCCCTCGACGATCACGTGCCCGCCGACCTCTGGCCCGTCCAGGGCAACCCCACCCAGATCCACCAGGTCCTGCTCAACCTCGCCATCAACGCCCGCGACGCCATGCTGCCCCGGGGCGGCACCCTGCGCCTCGCCGCCTCCAACCAGACCCTCGACGCGGCCGCCGCGCACGCGATTGAGGGCGCGCGCCCCGGCGCGTTTCTCGTCCTCGAGGTCGGCGACACCGGCACCGGCATCCCGCCCGAGTTGCTCACCCGTATCTGGGATCCCTTCTTCACCACCAAGGGCGAAGGCCAGGGCACCGGCCTCGGCCTCGCCACCGTCCGCGGCATCGTGGCGTCGCACCACGGCTTCGTGACGCTCACCACCCGCGTCGACCACGGCACCACCTTCCGCGTCTTCCTCCCGGCCGAAAAGCCCGCCGACCCCAAGGGCCCCGCCCCCGCCGACCCGGAACTGCCCCGCGGCCACGGTGAACTCCTGCTCCTGGTCGACGACGAGACGGACGTGCGCGACATCGCCGGCGCCATCCTCCGCGATCACGGCTACCGCGTCCTCCCCGCCTGCGACGGCGTCGACGCCATCGGCCTGTTTACCGAGCGTGCCACGGAGATTCAGCTCGTGATCACCGACGTGAACATGCCCCACGTCGACGGCCACGCGCTCGCCAGCGTGCTGCGCCGCCTGCGCCCCGAACTGAAGATCATGGCCATCAGCGGCCTCGGCCGGACGGGCAACGATTCCGCCGCCCCCTTCGAATCCGCCCACTTCGACACCCGCCTCCAAAAGCCCTTCACCGTCGAGGACCTCCTCACCACCGTCCACCGCACCCTCCACCGCGAGCTGCCGGCGGGCGGGCCGGCCTGAGCCCAGTTCGCGCGCGCCGGGCCACCTGCCACGAGGGCCTGCTCTCCGGGAGGGCCGTCAGCAAAACTATTTGATCAGACTGAAGAACGCGACAACTCCGAGCACAAGAGGAAATAGGAAGTCGAACCCCGCGCGTACCATCGCAGTCGGACGTGTCGCGGAGCTAAATATCCGCGTCAACAAAGGAAATTTAAAAAGCGTGTCCTTTCCAAGTCGATCTAACTCCATCTTGCGGACCTGCTCGTACGCCCCCGATGCACCAAACAGCCCAACCTCTTTCTCCGCACTGGCCGCAGCCTGAGCGTTGACCGAGCGAATTTGTCGCAGACGCCAAACAAGAAAGTCTGACCATGCGTAGAGGCCAAACGCGGCTGTGAAATAGAGCACTCCAAATGAGATCCCGATCTTGAAATATTCCTGTTCGGTTTTATTGAATTCGATTCCGAGTGCACTTATCTTTGACGGCACAAGCCCTGCCCAAGCTACAAAAAGTCCGACGGCCGACAATCCGATCAGGTTTCTCCGTTCTTTTCTAGTAATCTCAGTGAGCGGATCGCCTAGGGCAATATCGTGGGGATGAGTCGGGGTGTCCATCGGTTCGTAGGTTCAAGGTGGTGAAACCACTATCAGCAGTCGGGCGTCCGAGTAAAGACTGGCGGGCCCTTTTACTGTTTAAACTGCCTCAGGTTCCGCCTTTCACTAGGTTACTGCATGAACGCTACATCGATCAAATTCAAGAATCACCCCTGTTTCAAAAACTCTTGGGCCGGTTTTGACGAGATTCGTCCGGTCAATGTCATCATCGGTCGCAACAACACCGGCAAGTCACGCCTGTTAGATCTGGTTGAAGCGCTCTGCCGCGATAGCATCAGCAAACAACCATGGGAGATCAATTTCAAAACGATCTTCGATGCCGATTCACTGCAAAAGGGCTTTCAGTCAAACGTAAGTGAAGGCCCGTTACCGGGGAATCACTGGGCCAATCACGGAAAGTTTTTTATTGGAAAAAAAGCCACGATTCAAATGCAGACCGGCGCCGTGACATCTGTTGCGCTCGAAGCACCTGATGACCTCAAACTCGGCCTTCCTATTGATCGGAGGATGGACCATGTCGTCGCAGCTCGAAACGATGCATTGAAGGGAGTCGCTCGGCTAGTGATTCCTCCTCTACGAGGAAGAGAGTTTATACGGCTATCAGCCGAACGGAATATTGGTACGGAAATAGCCGATCCAACGCTTAACCTCGGCCCTGACGGGCACGGTGCGACCAACATCATTCGTCGATACCTGACCAGCAGTTCCTTTCCTCGTGAGCTGATTCAACGTGATTTACTCAACGCGCTGAATGAGGTATTCGGAGAGGACGGTCGATTTACGGAGATCGAGACAAGACTTCACGACAAGGCCCAAGAGCCTGACCAGTCCGAAAATCATTGGGAAGTCTACCTTGCCGAGGAGAAAAAGGGGCTAGTCGCGTTGAGTCGCTCTGGCAGCGGGTTGAAAACAGTCCTTCTTGTGCTGCTCAACCTCATCGTCGTGCCGGCGTTTCAGGCTAAAAAAACGCATTCGTATGCTTTTGCCTTCGAGGAACTCGAAACCCATCTCCATCCCACGCTTCTTCGGCGGCTTCTTCTCTACATCGAAAAATTTGTAAGAGAGAAAGAGGCGATCGCCTTTTTAACCACCCATTCAAGCGTTGCGCTCGATCTGTTTGGCCTCTCAACGGACGCTCAGATCATCCATGTGCAACACGACGGGGAGTCCGCCACAGCGGCCACCGTAACGGCCCATTTTGATCGAGTTGGCATCGTGGCAGAACTCGGAGTTAAACCATCCGACCTACTCCATGCCAATGGGATCATCTGGATCGAAGGTCCATCCGACCGAGTGTACATCAACCGCTGGATCGACTTGGTGAGCAATGGTGAGCTAAAGGAAGGTCGTGACTACACCTGTGCGATGTATGGCGGGGCATTGTTGGCGCGAGCTCAACTGGTCGCACCGGAACAGGTAGACGTCGAACTCATCAACCTGCTTAGCATCAACTCCAACATCGTAGTGGTGTGTGACAGTGATCGAACTGCCGCTGAAGGCGAAGG
>JAPLTR010000421.1 GCA_026398065.1 Verrucomicrobiota bacterium
CCGGCGCGGGCCGCGGTGGGCCGCCGGTGCAGTCGAGGGCGTCGGCGCGCGGGCCGCCGCGCGCGGCGCGGGCCGCGGCGCGCGGGGCGAGGGCGCGCTCCCCGGCCCAGACGGCGCCGCCGCGCGGGCGCCGCAGGAGCACCGCGGCCTTCGCCAGCCACGGGAGCTTCGCCCAGAGCGGGACCAGCGGGAAGAGGGCGATATCGATCACCGCCACGAAGGGGCCGGAGGGTTCGCCGGGCAGCGTGGTGCCGGGGGCGGGCTGGCCGGCGTCATCCAGGATCGGGGAGGCGAACACGACCTGCTCCGCCGGGAACGTCGCGAGCAGCTCGCTCTGCACGCGGATCTCCTGGTCGAGGCAGAGGACGGACGCGGGCGCGGGGGCGCGGGCGTGCAGCGACTGGAGGCAGGCGCCCAGCGAGGGGGCGGGCCCCGGCTCCAGTTTCGTGACCACATAGCCGCGCTGCGCGAGCTGGCGGCGGAGAATGTCCTTAAGACCGGGCATGGCCGGCGCGGGCGCCTTTTCCCCTTCCCAGCAAGCGGTCGATGACTGCGAGCAGTTGCGGTGCAGTGGCCTCGACGAGGTTTTCGCGGGCGACCTTGGCGCGGGCGCGGCGACCCGAGTCCTGGGCCCGCGCCGGATCGGCCGCCAATCCGACGATGTCCCGGGCCATGGCCTCCAGGTCGAGGTAAGGTGCCACCAGGCCGCAGCCGTCGCGGCAGAACTCCGGCATCCCGCCAGCCCCGGCGAAGCACACCACCGGCGTCTGGAGGGCGGCGACCTCCAGGCAGGCCAACGGATAGGGGTCGTCTCGCGAGAGCAGGGCGAAGACGTCGATGGAGGGGAAGAGCTTGAACGGGTTGGCGACCTCGCCGCTCTGGTGAAAAAGAGTCTCCACCCCGGCGGACCGTAGGTCGTACCGCAGGGCAGACTCCTCCTCGGCGTTGCCGGGCCGGCCGACCCAGACGAAATGGATCTCCCGCGGCGACCGCTGGCGGCGCAGGGCGATGAGGAGCTGGGGGA
This sequence comes from Verrucomicrobiota bacterium, assembly GCA_026398065.1. Lineage (GTDB taxonomy): Bacteria > Verrucomicrobiota > Verrucomicrobiia > Opitutales > Opitutaceae > GAS368. Next base: position 1,025 of record JAPLTR010000421.1, read on the forward strand.
TGAGGTCGCGGCCTTTGCGCCAGTGCTCGGCTCCGCAGCCGCCCACCACGAGGGCGCCCTCCGGAATGCCGAGGGCCTGGCGGGCGTCCACCTTCTCGGCGGCGGACGGGATGGGCGGCAGGCCGCGGATGTGCTCGTAGATGACCGTGATCTTGGCGGCGGGGATCTGGTGATTTTGTACCAGATTATCCCGCACCGCCTGCGCCACCGCGATGAACGCCGTGGTGCGGTCGACGACCCGCCGAAGGTTTTCAGGCCCGGTGCGGCTGATCCAATAGGCGAGCTCGTGCACGTGGGTCACGACTGGCACGCCACAGGAGGCAAGGGCCTCCAGCACCAGTCCGTTGGTGATGGTGTTGGAATAGATGAGATCGTAGGAGCCTGCGGCGAAGAACTTCCGGATCTTGTCCGTCTCCTCGCGGACGGAGGCGGGCAGCCGCTGGCGCACACGGCGACCGAGGCGGGTCCGGGCCAGGATCGAGGTGTTGAGGGTCAGCGTCGGGCCCAGTGCCTGAAACGACGGTTCGAGGGGGCCCGGGTTGCGCAACACCGTGCCGATCCGGTAGGCGGTGTTGGCCCGCAGCCATTGCATGAACGCCAGCAGTCCGATCGGCGCTCCGGTGCGGCCGGAGTCGTGGGAGATGAAAAGGATGCCGGGGCCGGAGCGGGACATGGCTAGGCGGAAGCGGTGGCGGGGCGGGAGGGCGCAAAGCGCTCGCGCAGGCGGGTCATCGGCGCCTCCCAGACGTGATAGACCAGGGCGGAAATGCCGTAGAGCGCGATCAGATTGAGCCCGATCATGACAAAGGTGAGCCCGCGAAACTCACCGAACACGCTGCGGACCGCGACATAGATCAGGGACCCGGCATAGTAGTACACGAGCGTGTGCGCCAGGTACATCGAGTAGGAGTAGAGGCTCGTCCGGTACACCAAGGTCTGGAAACCGCGCGGGACATCGGCGAGCCGGCTGCCCCAGCCGACGATCGGCACGATCGCGAGGTTCACGGCGGGGAAAAACAGCACGCTCATGACAAACCACTTCAGGCCGTATCGGGCCTCGTCCCGGGCGATCCAGACGCTGCCGACCCGCCACGAGAAAACCCAGGCGCCCACCACCACCAGCGCGCCGACGAGGGCCCAGCGTGCGGTGGCGATCCGTTCAAAGAGGTCGCGACGGTAGCGGGCCACGTAGGCCAGCAAGACGCCAAACGCGATGGCATCGAGGCGGTAGACGACCACGTGCCGCACCCCGAGGTCCCACTCCTTCCCCATCGTCGTGCACCGCAGCAGTGTCGGGACCGCGATCAGCACCAGCGCCGAGGAGAGCGCGGCCTTGCCGGCGTTTTTGGTCCGCGAAGTGAACCACGCGAGCAGCAAGGGCAGAAGCAGATAGAGCCATTCCTCGACGCAGAGCGACCAGGCGACGCCGAAGGTGCCGGCGGACCAGTCGGCGAACAGGTTTTGGAGGAAGAGCGTGGAGAGCGCCCAGGCGCCCCAGTGGTCCTTGCTCCACGGTTGGTCAAACAGCAGGAAGACGATGAAGAAGAGCACGTAGTTCGGCAGCGTGCGGAACCACCGCCGCATCCAGAATCCCGGGGCGTGGCGAAGTTGGAATCCGCCCTCCGGCCCCTCCAGTTCGGCCGCCTGCCGGATCAGAATCCCGCCGATGAGGAACCCGCTCAACACGAAGAAGAGCTCGACGCCCAGGACGCCGAGGAACTTGAACGGCGCCAGCGCGGGGAACCGCTCGTAGAGCGGCCAGTAGTGCCCGGCGGCGACGCTGAGAATGGCGGCGCTGCGGACCAAATCGAGGCCGGCGACCCGGCGGGCGCTGAAATCGCTCACGACTCGGGCCCGTCGCCAAGCTGGCGGGACAGGGAAGCGTTTTCGGACATGGGCGGAGGGGCGCGGCCGACGGTCAGGTGCCGGACGGCTCGTTCAGCGCGGCCTTGACGGCGTCGAGGTAGCCGTGGCCGAACTTCCGGTCGGGCTCGAGGTAGTTGCCCTCGGCCCACTCGTTCCAGGACTTCACGAAGACGAGGCGATCCTCGGCCGGCCGGCTGGCGACGGAGGCCACGATGTCCTTCAGGTGAACCGAAAACAGCTCGGGCGTCGTGCCATGGAGGACGATGCCTTTCGGACCGGCGCGCGGGGTGTTGTCCCAGCCGGGGACGATCGACGGGTAGCACCCGGCGTCGAGCGCGGCCTGTGACTTGAAGAAGAGCATCGCGTCCTTGTAGTAGTGGACGCCGCCGGGCCAGCCGAAGATACGCTGCAGCACGCGGTGCGCGCCGAGGCGGAAGAGGCCGGCGGCGGCGGAGACGACGGAGCCGTCGGGATTGACCGGCGAGACCTTGGCCCGCTCCTGCGCGACCTGCAGCAGGCGACGGCGGAGCATCTTGAGCTCGTTGGTCACCACGGCGCCGCCGTAGCCCATGTCCTTCCAGGGAAAATCGAGCTCGTCGTCGAAGAGGTGGGCGACGAAGTGGATGCCCTTGAGGCCGTTTTTGACGGCGAGCTTCTGCCACTGGTCGATGAAAGCGGGCGTCTCCGGCAGGTTCTTCGGCCGGAAGATGGTGAACATCGGCTTGTCATGGACACGCACGTAGCGGCGGTCCTTGAACGCCGGCAGCATGGCGTAGAAGTGGGCCTCGTGGTCCGCGGGGCCGGGGTAGGTCTGCTCGACGAGGGTGCGCTTCTCGGCACCGTACCAGTGGCTGCGCCAGGAGTCGTTGGCCCACGCCAGGCAGAACGGAAAGTCGGGCTTGCCGGAGGCGACGACTTCGGCGAACGGCCGCTCCAGCACGCGGCGGCCGGCGAACCAATAGTGCCAGTAGCAGAAGGCCTCGACGCCGGCGTTGCGGGCCAGTTCGGCCTGGGCCTCGCGGGACTCCGGCACGCGGAGGTCATAGAAACCGAGATCGGCCGGGAGGTGCGGCTGGTAGTGACCGGGGAAGAGGGGCTTCGCCTTGGAGACGTTGGTCCACTCCGTGAAGCCCTTGCCCCACCAGGCGTCGTTGTCGGCCGTCGGGTGGAACTGCGGCAGGTAGAAGGCGATGAGGCGGGCTCTTTTCATACGGCGCTGGAGGGGCGGCTGGGATTGAGTTTGCGGAGGTCGTTGGGAGAGTAGAGGCGGGGGCGCGAGCGCTCCCGCAGGTAGCGGTCGTACTTCGAGAACTCCTCGATGTAGCTGAGTTCCCAGAGCGCGATGCCCTCGTCCTCCGGCCGCGGACGCGCGGTGAGGAGGCGGCGGAGGGCGAGCTTGGCGCCGAGGAAGAGGCGGCGGAGGCGAGGGAGGGAGATGCCCTCGTGAAACCAGTGGTGGAGTTGGTAGGCGTCGGCCTCGCCCTTGCCGGTCGCGGCCTTCACCCAAAAACGGTACTGCAGGCGGTCGGCGGAAAAGTGATGTTCAACCTCGACGGCGGGGAGCGCGACGAGCTTGAGGCCGGCTTTCTTCATCTGCCACGAAAGCAGCGACTCCTCGCCGCCGCCGGTGATGCCGGGGCCCAGCTCGGGATCGAAACCACCCGCCTGATCGAGCGCGCGGCGGCTCACGGCCATGTTGGCTCCGCACATTTCCGAGGGATTGTCGGGCGAGATGTAGTCGGCGGTGGAGGCCAGCCACGCGCGGTGGCGGCGCTGCATCCACGGGCGGAGCAGGTGGGGCGCGAGGCGCACGCCGCCCGCCACGCCATCGGCGCGGCCGGCCAGGATGGGCTCGCCCATGCGACCGATCCAGTCGGCGGGGAAGCGCACGTCGTCGTCGGAAAAGAGCAGGACTTCGCCCGTGGCGTGGGTGAGGGCGAGGTTGAGGGCGCGGGATTTGCCGCGGGCGGGCTCGAAGAAATACTTCACCGCGCTGAACTGGCCGCGGGGGAAGGTGCGGAGGAGCGCCTCGGCCCCGGACTGCGCGACGTTTTCCACCAGGATGACCTCCACGGACCAGCCCGGCGGGACCTCGGTGAGCGCGAGGGACGCAAGGGTGTCCTTGAGCGGCGCAGGCCGGCCGGAGGTGGCGAAGATGATGCTGGCGCTGGGCATCGCGGCTACCTCATCCAGTGCTTCGCCGGCTTCTCGATGTAGAGCCAGCTCAGCCAGCCGAGCCCGAGGCTGAGCGGGAAGACCACGGCGAAATTGACCCACGGGTTCATGGGCAGGAGGCCCTTCACGGCGTAGGCGTAATAGAGCTGCTGGAGCGGGCCGCCGTAGAGGTAGACGCCGTAGGAGATGTCGTTTTTCGCGCCGACGGCCTTGAGCCACGCGGGTGCGGTGGACGCGGCGTAGAAAATCAGATACGTGCCGGCTGCGGGCAAAATCAGGTAGGTCGAGACATAGCGGGTGGCGAAGAGCAGGGCGACGCAGAGCAGCGCGAGCCAGCCGCTCTTCGGCACGGAGTCGCGATAGAGGTAGAGCAGCGTGCCGGCGCTGAAATAGGCGGCGAAGCGCGCCCAGCGCAGCCACGCGACGTCGGGCAGGATCTTCTGTTCGTAGGCCGCCAGCGCGATCGCGAACGCCGCGAAGAGGACGACCAGCCAGCGCCGGCGCAGGACGCCGACGGAGCCGGCGAGCGCCACGACCATGTAGCAGCAGAACTCGATGCGGATGGTCCACATCGGGCCGTTGACCGTGTGCGGATAGGGGTTCTGCGCAAAGGAGAGCGGACGCTCCAACTCGAAGGGATTGAGCGTGAACAGGCCGGTGAACCAGCTCTGGCGCGGGATGGACCAGAGGTAGGTGAACCACTGGGGACCGGCGGCGAGGGCGGCGACCAGCGCGGAGAAGATGAAGGCCGCGGCGAAGCCCGGCCAGATGCGGACGACGCGCGCGCGGAGATAGGACTCGGCGCTGCGGCCGGACAGCCAGCTCCCGGTGATGAGGAAGCCGCTGATGATGAAAAACCCGTTGACGGCGTTGCCCGCCGCGTCACCCACGGTGGACGCCATGAAGTCCAGCGGCATGTCCGGGAACCTGCCGAAGGCCCACGAGTGGCAGAACAGGACCGTGACGGCGAAGAGGAGCCGGAAGAAGTTGAGCGCGTTGGGCTGGTCGCGCTCCAGCCAGCCGGCGCCGGGACGCGCCGGAGGCTTCGCCGGGGAGGCGGCGGCGACCGAGGGAGCCGGCGTATCCATAAACGTGAGACGCACGCTCAGGCGCGGGCGGCGGGGACGAGCGAGGCGAACAGCTCCTCGTACTGGCGGACGAACTGCGACATCTCGAAGTGGTCCTCGGTGCGCTGGCGGCCGGCGCGGCCCATGGCGGCGGTCTGCTCCGGGTTCTCCAGGAGGTCGACCAGCGCGTTGCCCAGCTCCTGCCAGGAGCCCGGGGTGAAGAGGCGGCCGGTGACGCGGTCCTCGATCTCCTCGGGGATGCCGCCGATGCGCGAGGCGACGACGGGCACCTCGCAGGCCATGGCCTCGAGGACGGTGTAGGGAAGATTGTCGGCGAGCGAAGGGGCGACGAAGACGTCGGCCGCGGAGTAGTAGCGCGCGATGTCGCCGGGCTTGATGAAGCCGATGGGGCGGACCTGCGGGAGGTTGGGGATCATGCCGCCGCCGACGGCGAGCACGATCAGATCGGGGAAGCGCGGGACGACGACCTCGGCGAGGGCGCGGGCGAGCACGGGGCCGCCCTTGCGCTCGTCGACGGTCCAGCCGCTGTGGTGCGCGATGAAGGAGAGCACGCGGGCCTTCTCCGGCAGGCCGAGCGAAGCGCGGGCGCCGGGGTCGCGGCGAAACACCTTCAGGTCGATCCCGTTGTGGATGCGCTTCACGGGGAGCCGCGCGAGCTCGGTGGTGAGCATGCGCTCGCGCATCCAGTCGCTCACGCAGACGACGGTGGCGCGGTCGGCGGGGAGGCGGTTGTGCACCCGGCGCTTTTCCTGGCGCTCCCAGAAATACTGGTGCTGGACGAGGGAGTAACGCTTGAGGCGGCCGACGAGCGGGCACTCGAAGCAGGTGCCGAACTTGTCGCAGTTCCAGCACTTGAGCATGACATTGCCGATGGGGCGCGGGTCGTGCGGCGTGTAGACGACCGGATATTTTTCGGCGACGTCGGCGAGGAAAGAGTAGGGGAGGTCGCCGTAGAACGAATGGAGGTGGACGACGTCGGGCTTGAACTCGGCGAGGAGGCGGAAGTACTCCGGCACGGTCGGCGCGGGTCCGGAGCCTTCCGGGAAATACTGCACGGTGTGGCGCTGGCCGAGGCCGCGCTGGAGATCGCGCGCACAGCGGGTGGCGCCGGCGGTCCAGCGTTCGTTGATGATGGCGATGCGCATTCGGCTAAGGCAGCGGATCAGCGCCACGCATACACCTCGGCGAGCACCTGCTTCTTGCCGATGATGTCAAAGGTCGAGGGACGGTCGGCTTCGCCCATCCACGGGCCGATCTCAGCCTTGAACGTGACCTGGAAACCAGCCTTGCGCAGGAGATGAAGAGAGGCGGCGACGTCGTCCATGTCGGAGTGCTTGATGTGGAATTCGGCGACGAAGTTCTGCACGCGGGCGAAGTTGCCGGTCTCGACGAGGCGGCGGATGATGGCGTACTCGGCGCCCTCGACATCGAGCTTGAGGAGGTCGACGCGCGGCGGGAGGTGGGCGGCGAGATCGACGGCGCGGACCGTCACGCCGCCGGAGTCGCTGACCATGCCCTTGTCCTGGCCGCGATTGTCGAAGGTGACGGTGCCGTCCTTGTCCCAGACGGCGGCGTTCTGGACGTCGACGTCGGCGATGCCGGCAGCGGCGAGGTTTTTATTGAGGATCCCGGCGATCGTGGCGTCGGCCTCGTAGACGGTGATCTTGGCCTTGGGATAGTTCTGGCGGAACCAGATCGCGCTCATGCCGACATTGCCGCCGGCATCGACGATCACGGGCGCGGGATTCGAGGTCTGAAAGGCGTAGTGTCGCTGATAAAAAATCTCGGTGAACTGCCCGCGGATGTCGCTGGCGGAGACAAAGGTCACGGGACCCCACGGGAAGGTGAAGGTGGAGCCCGACGGCGTGTCGAGCGGGAGACGGTTGAGGCGGTAGAGGATCTCGATGTTGTCGGCGCAGGGCAGACCGAACAGCAGGCGGAGGCGCCAGTTCACCTTCCGGAGGAAATAGCCAAAATTCTTGAGCATGGTGAGAAGGGTCAGACTTTGGCCGTGGCCCACTCCAGCCGGGGGCGGACGACGCCGATCCAGTGGCCGGTGTATTCCTTCCGCATGCCGCCCGTCTCCTGCGCGGTGAACTGGATGGCCTCGCGGACGAAGACCTCGGTGTCGCGCACGGATTTCATGACGGCGACGTTGAGGAGGAAGATCCCCTCGTTGAGGAAATTGGGCGGGAGCGTGCAGACCGAGCGGTAGCGGCCGGCGGGGAAGGTGCGGCCGGCCCATTCGTCGTGGCCGAGGAGCGCGGAGGGGAAGTTCGCGGTCGAGAGCACCTCGCCCGCGGACGGGTGGACGACGTGGAGACTGACCGAGAGATCGAGGCCGCCGACGAACACCTCGAAGTCGACCTCGAAGCTGATGGGGCGGTCGATGCTCACGGTAGCCTTGGCCTCGCCATCGCCGATGACCTTAACGGAATTGATCTTCACGCGGTCGGTGCCCGGGCGCTCGGCGCCGGTCCAGGAGACCTCGCCGGTGGTGGTGGCGCCGGAGGACAGGTAGGCCTCGACGGTGTGCGACGCGGTGCCGGAGTAGAGCTTCTGGCCCTTGTGCAGGAGAAGGCCGGCGGTGCAGATGTTGGAGACGGCGCCCATGTTGTGGCTGACGAAGAGGACGGTGCGGCCCTCCTGCTTGGAGATCTCGCCCATCTTGCCCATGCACTTTTTCTGGAACTGGGCGTCGCCGACGGCGAGGACCTCGTCGACGATCAGGATCTCGGGCTCGAGGTGGGCGGCGACCGCGAAGGCCAGGCGCACGTACATGCCGGAGGAGTAGCGATTGACCGGGGTATCGAGGAACTGCTCGACCTCGGAGAACGCGACGATCTCGTCGAACTTCCGGCGGATCTCAACGCGGCTCATGCCGAGGATGGCGCCGTTGAGGAAGATGTTTTCGCGGCCGGTGAGCTCGGGGTGGAAGCCCGTGCCGACCTCGAGGAGGCTGGCGACGCGGCCCTCGATGGTGATGCGGCCCGAGGTGGGCTCGGTGATGCGGCTGAGGATCTTGAGCAGCGTGCTCTTGCCCGCGCCGTTGCGGCCGACGATGCCGACGACCTCGCCCTGCTTCACCTCGAAGGAGACGTCCTTGAGCGCCCAGTATTCCTCGGACGAGGCGGCGCGCTCCTCGCGGCGGTTGCGCAGCCAGCGGAGCGGGGCGCGGACGGCGTCCTCCACGAGGTGGCGGAAGCCGTCGTCCTTGGAGCGCTTGTGCCCCAGGATGTAGCGCTTGCTGATGTTCTCTACGGTGATGACAGCGTTGCTCATGGCTCAGATGACGTCGGCGAACGTGCGCTCAACCTTGCGGAAATAGGCGATGCCGGTCGTGATGAGCAGCACGACGGCGACCAGGGAAACGATCTGGCCGGGCCAGTAGAGCTGCTGCTCCCCACCCAGAATGCACCAGCGGAAACCATCGATGACGCCCACGATGGGATTCAGCGAGTAGAGCAGGCGGTATTCCTCGGGCACGCGGGTGCTGAGAAAGCCCACCGGCGAGATGTAGAGGCCGAACTGGACGATGAACGGGACGATGATGCGGAAGTCGCGGTACTCGACCATCAGCGCGGCGATCCAGAGGCCGACGCCGAAGGAGGCGGCGAAGGCCAGCAGGATAAACAGCGGGAGAAACACGATCTGGCTGGGCGGGACGAACTGATAGTAGATCATCAGCACCACGAGGAAGAAGCCGGCGATGAGGAAATCGACGAAGCTCGTGATCACGCTGCTGGCGGGCACGACCAGGCGGGGGAAGTAGACCTTGGAGATCAGGTTGGAGTTTGCGACGAGGCTGTTGCCGCTCTCCGCGAGCGCGTTGGCAAAAAACTGCCAGGGCAGCATTCCGCAGAACACCAGGAGCGGATACTTCACGCCCGGCGGCGGCGGGACCTTGGCCAGTTTCTCGAAGACGATCGTCAGCACGGCCATGGTGGCGAGCGGCCGGAGGAGGGCCCACACGACGCCGACGACGGTCTGCTTGTAGCGCACGAGCAGGTCGCGCCACGCGAGGAAGTAGAACAGTTCGCGGTAGCGCCAGAGATCGCGCCAGTACTGGCGCTCGGCGCGGCCGGCTTCGATGACGAGGTTGCTCATGGGCGACGGAGGAAAGGGCGGCGCGGCGGGATCACCACGCGATGCCGGAATAGTTGGGGCCGCTGATGGCGGCGGAGCGCACGCCGGTGAGGTCGTAGATGCGCTTGGTGCCGACGCCGGCGAGGGCCTTTTCGCTGGCGGCGTCGCGGTTGACGACCACGAGCAGCTCGGAGCCCTCGATGGTCTTCGCGAGATCGTCGGTGAGGAAGCGCGAAATGAAGGGGATGCGCTTCAGGATGTAATCGCGGTTGGCGCCGGTGAGCTGGGAGACGTGGACGTGCGGATCGTAGATGCGGACGTTGAAGCCCTTGCCGAGCAGGCGCTCGATGACGTCGATGATCGGGCTGTCGCGCAGGTCGTCGGTGCCGGCCTTGAAGGCGAGGCCGATGAAGCCGATGTTCATCGTGCCGGACTCGAGGATGTGTTTAAAGACGATGTCCTTCTGGTACTCGTTGGAGCGCTCGATGGCCTCGAGGACGGGCGTCTGCAGGTAGTGGTCGTGGGCGATGGTGCGCAGGGCCTTCAGGTCCTTCGGCAGGCAGGAGCCGCCGTAGGCGAATCCAGGTTTCAGATACGCCTTCGAGATGTTGAGCTTCGTGTCCTGGCAGAAGACGTCCATCAGCTGGTGCGAATCGATGTTGAGCTGCTTGCAGATGTTGCCGACCTCGTTGGCGAACACGATCTTCAGCGCGTGGAAGGAGTTGCAGACGTACTTCATCAGCTCGGCCACGCGGGGCTGGGTGGTGATGACGGGGGCGTCGATGCCCTTGTAGACTTCCTTCATGGCCTCGGTGGCCCAGTCGCAGTCGGAGCCGAGGAGGGTGTAGGGCGGCTTGATGAAGTCCTTGACCGACGTGCCCTCGCGGAGGAACTCGGGGTTGGAGACGACGGCGAAGTCGATGCCGGCCTGCTTGCCGGAGGCCTGGGCGAGAATCTCAATGACCTTTTCGCGGGTGCCGGGCAGCACGGTGGAGCGGACCGCGACGACGTGGCGCGTGGTCTTCTGCTTCAGGGCGGCGCCGATCTCACCGGCGACCTTGGTGATGGCGGTGAGGTCGAGGTGGCCGTGCGCGGTGGGCGGCGTGCCCACGCAGATGAACGAGACGTCCGTCTTGAGGACCGCCTCGGCGGACGAGGTGGTGGCGCTGATGCGGCCGGCGGCGAGCTGGGCGGCCATGATCTCGGCGATGCCCTCCTCGATGATGGTGGACTGGCCGCGGTTGATGAAGTCGACCTTGGTCGGCTGCGGATCGACGCCGATCACGCGATGCCCCTGCTGGGCGAGACAGCCAGTGGCGACACAACCGACATAACCAAGACCGAAGATGCTGATATTCATAGGACGGTGTTGAAGGGGAAAATGGGTGGGCGGGAGCGTCTCAGGTCCGGGGGAACAGGCCGGAGACGACTTGGAGGAAATGGGCCTTTTCGCGGCTCCACAAGTGTTGGCGGTAGACCTTGCGGCCCTGGTCGACGAACGTGCGGGTCTCCGCGGGATGCTCGCGGACCCAGAGGATCTTGGCGGCCAGATCGGCGACGTCGCCCGGCTCGAAATACATCATCTGCTCCCCCGTGAAATAGTCGTGGATGCCCTCGGTGGAGGGGGCGACGACCGGGCGGTGCATCGCGAGATACTCGAACAACCGCGTCGGGAAATTGGTTTCGGTAAACGCGGACCGGCGGTTGGGCACGACGCCGAGGTGGCAGTGGCGGATGGCGACGGCGATCTCGGCCTGGGTCTTCGGCCCGTGGTAGTGGACCACGTCGGCGATGCCGAGTTCGGCGGCCCGCGCGAGCACGGTGTCGATGAAGGCCGTCCGCGAACCGTAGATATCCAGCACGATCGACGGAATCTTGGGCCGCAGCAGGGCGACGGCTTCGACGAGGACATCGACCCCGTGCCGGTGCACGATGGAGCCGTGGTGCATGATCCGGAACTCGCCGTTCTCCGGCGGGCCGTCGCGTCCGGCGCCAAAGCGGTCGGGATCGAACAGCTCCTCCTGCGGGGAGTTCATCACGATCTGGATCTTTTCGGGCCGCGGGGAGCTCCGCGCGGAGAAGATGCGCTTGAAGGCAATGTTCGGCGTCAGCGCGAGGTTGGCGAACCCGATGCTCATGCGTTCCAGCAGGCGGAGGAAACGCACCAGCCACTGGTCGGGCTTGAGTTTATAGATCGCGACCAGCAGCTCGGGCATCGGGTCGTGGAGATCGAGGATGACGCGGGCGCCGCGCAACTTCGGCACCAGGGCGGCGAAGACCAGGAAGTCGGGCATGTTGTGCACGTGCACGACATCGTATTTCTGCCGCAGACCCTGCTTCGTGAGGAACCAAAACGAAGACAGCAGGAAGCGCCCGTACTGCGTGAAGTAGGCGAGCTTGCTCCCGCGCTGGCGCTTGAGCGGCGTGCGGTGGACGTGGACCCCGGCGATGGTTTCCTGCGGCGGATCGTCCTCGGACTCCGAGAGGCAGAACAGGTCGACGGTCATGCCGGCCTCGACCATCGATTCGGCGGCGCGACGCGGCCGGGGGTCGGCGGGATAGTAGGAGTAAAGAAGGACGGCCGCGCGCTTGCCGCGCAGGTTGACGGGCGTCTCCGGGGTCCGCGCCGGGCCGGTCTCGGACTGAGGCGCCGTCGCGCTGGCGGACGACGGAGCGGAGCGACGGGCTTCCTTGACCAGGCCGGCGACCTCGCTGAGCAGCGGGTTCACATACTGGCCGGCGTAGCGGTGGCGCAGGTGGTTCAGCAGATCCGTGTAGTGCTTGACCGAGTACGTGCTGGCCGACGGTTTTTCCCCGTCGAAGCACAGGTAGTCGGGGTGAACATTGACCAGGGCCATGCCGCCGTTGGCCGCGATCCAGTCGAGTTTGCGCAGCCAGATCTCGGGGGACTTTTCGCGCAGCACCAAAAAGAGCGTGGAGTCCTGCGGCAGCGTGTAAGGGATCTCGACGTAGCCGTCGACGGGACCCCAGCCGTCCTTGCGGTGCACCTGCCGCGGCTGGGGCGAGGGGACCCAGAAGGGGAAAATGGTGTTTACGCCGTCGGACTGGGGCTCGAAGGGATCGGTGTCGAACGTCGAGCTGTCGTGGTCGATGTCGAGGTCATGGAGCCAGTCGAGATTGTGAAACATGAACCCCGCCCGGAACCCGCTGGCACCCCACTCCCTGACGTAGGCGTTGATCCGCTGCGCCTTCTCGGAGAAAATGCGTCGGGAGCCGTAGAGTTTGCCGTCGTGGTTCAGGTCGTGGATGGCGACGCCGAATTTCCGGCGGATCATCTCCTCGCGCAGATCCGGCGGGACGACGTAGTCGCCTTCGGGGATCAGGCCGAACGTCGAGCGAAACCCGAGGTCCGTTTCGAGCTGCATCAATTTCCGGCACTTGGCCAGACCGGCCGGCCCCTCCACGTCGTGGGTCAGGACGATGGCAAATTTCTTTCCGTCCGGCCAGCCGGGCCAGTTGGCGGGCTTTTTGCCGGCTGACTCCCGGATCGGCCAGACGTCCCGATGATTTTCGCGCTCCCGGCGCTGGATCATGCCGCGGAGCGCATTGCGGACCCGCCACGGAATGTACGGTTTCAGAAGGTAATAGAGGTGATGTCGGAGCATCGGGGGAAGAGAGCGGGAACTGTGCGGGCTGATTGGCGGTCTGGATCGCTCGTGCGCTCTCGCGGAAGGAGGGTCAGGAAGGTGAAAGAGGGAGGGTCACGCCCCGCGGCCAGCAGAGCGGAGTGATTTTCGTGGCAAGCTTCGCCCCGTCACTTCCGGGTTGGAAGCAACTAGAGCCACGTAATTTGGATATTCACCGAGGTTACCGATTCCCCGGGCAGTAGGCGCTTTGCGCACCCTTCTTCGCATGCTAATAAGTCACCGCGCACTATCACGACAAATCTGAGAATTTTGGAAGCGGCTCATACGCATGGAGAAATAGGGGAAAATCGACCATTGGCGGAGAAAGGGAACGGATGGCTGGGGCGGATGAAAGTCGGCGGCGGACCAGGGAGAAGGGAGGTCGACGAGGCGACGGGAGTTGACTGGCAAAGCGTTTTTAGTGGGGCGCTTACATCGCTCCGATCCGGTGCGAAGACCCCTTTTCACGCGCTTTTGGGCGCGAGCAACCCGTCGTCCTCAGAAGTGGCTGAGATTGTCCTGATGAAGGCGTTGGGGGACGTAGTTGTGGGTCTTGTTGAGGATGGCGCCCACGTGGGCTTTGGACGCTCCCAGCAGGGCGGTGGCGCGCTTGACCATGTCGAGATTGGTTTTTTCCGATTCGACCACAAACAGGACGATATCCATGAAGCCGGCGAGACGCGGGGTGATGCTCAACTGGCTGACGGGTGGCATGTCGAAGACGACGTAGTCAAAGTCACTCGCCTTGATTTTCGGGATCAGCTTGGTGAACCGCCGGGGCAGGTTGCGGGACAGTTGTTCGCTGTTGTTGCTGTCCGTGACCACGTAGAGGTTTTGCTGCACCTGCACGTTGTCCTTCGAGTCGAGCAGTTCGTCGAGGCCCCGGGTCGGGGTGCCCTTGAGAAATTGCATCGCGGACCCCTGGCTGCTGGTCAGATCGACCAGGAGCACGTTGCCCTCGCCGGTCTCGGAGAGGGTCCGGGCCAGGCCGGCGGCGGTCGTGGTGACCCCCGATTTGCGGCCGAGCCCGGTCACGGCGATCAGCTTCGGCTTGCGGGTGAGGTTCTGGCTTTCGCAGTAGCTGATCAGGCGGTCGCGCAGTGTCTCGTGAAAGGGCTGCAACGATTCTTCGGACACCTCGGGGCCGGCGCCCGGAGCGGATCCGCCGGACGGGTCGACCGCGACCATCGTGCCGTCGGTGCTTTTTTCGGCGGGGGCGGCGAGTTGCTTCCGATTGCGCCAGCGGCGGAGCCGGCTGGGACGGGGCAGGGCCAGGTTGGGGATGGAAAGGAACAGCGGCATGCGCAGTTTCTTTTCGACGTCGACGGGACGGCGGACGGTCGGGTCCAGAAACAGCTCGAAGAGGAAGGCCCAGGCCAGGCCCAGCGCGATGCCGCCGCCGGCGAGCGCTCCGGGGATTTTCATCCGGTTTTTGTCCGCGACGGCGGGGGTGGAGGGCGTCTGAATGACACTGATGTTCGAAACCTTGCCGGACCCGAGGGCATCGTTGATCCGCGCCGCCTCCTGGCTGGCCGCGTAGCGCCGGTAGTTCGCCTCCTCCAGATCGCGTTTTCGCATCAGGTCCTGAATGTTTCCTTCCAACTGGCTGAGGGCCGCGGACTCGGCCCGGAGCGTTTCGATCTGGCTGTAGAGGACCTTGATCTTGACCTTCAGCGAGTTGATGTGGACGACTTCGGCGGCGGGGTCGTAGGGCGCGCGGCCACCTGAACCGGCCTGGCTGGACTGGCTGGCGGCCACGGGAGCGGTGCGGGACAGCGCGGCCATGAGGCGCGGATTGGCCGTTTCAATCTCCTGCTTCTTGGCCTGGGCCTCCAGCAGCTGGGCGTGGAGATTCTTCGCGCGTGGGCTTTCGGGCGTGTACGTCCTCAACAACTCCACTTCCTGCTGGCGCAACGTTTCCGCCCGGATCGCGACCGACCGGTACTCCTCGAAGAGTTCAGGGGAAACCGCGGGCTCCGGCGCGACGGTCTCGGCGGCGACGGGAGCGGTCTCGGTGGCCGCGGATTTTGGGGGGGCGCCCGCCTCCGCGGTCTCCTTTTTCAGCAACTTGGTATTCTCCTGCAAGATTGCCGTCCGCTCCGCCAGTTCGGCCTCGGCGGCGAAAATCTCCGCCCGGATGGTCGCCACCTGCTGGGAGTTGACCTTCTTGGCATCCTCGACCGAGACCACGCCGGCTTTGTTTTTCGCCTTGCGGAGTTCGTCCTCGGTGGTCGACAGCTTGGCCTTCAACGTGTCGGTTTCCTGGGTCAGGATGTCCCCACTCATGCCGGAGGAGTGGTGGATCTCCATGTGCTTCTTAAAGTACTGCTGGATGACCTCGCGCAGCACGGGCTGGATCAGCTCATGGTCGGGATGCTGGAAACTGATGCCGATGATGCTGGCGGAGGTCTGGACCACGAGGCCCTTGCGGAGGACGATGGCGGCGGAGCTGACATCGCTGCCCCCACCGAAGGGTGCGAGGATCTTTTCCGGCCCGATCACCTGGGCGACCTGTTTGATCAGGTCGAAGCTGGAGACAATTTCCTGTTCGGAAATCATGATCGTCTCACCGCGCATGTCAGGAGACTTGTAGACGGGATCGTCCGGGCTCGACCGGGTGGACATGCCTTCCACCGCGACGAAGCGCACGTACAGCCGGGCCTCGGAAATATAGGTCGGTTTCTGCGAGGCATACCACGCGCCGGCGGCGCCGAAGCCCGCGATGGCGCACAGGATGATCTTCAGCTTGTGCCGGAAAATCGTGTGGTAGACATCATCCAGCGAGAGGCTGAACCCTTCTTCCTGGGGGGCGGCTGCCGCCACCGGCCGGGCACGGGGAACCTCGGGCGAAACCTGACGCATTGGTTGGTTGGGAGGACCCATGGAGAAGTTCTAGCGGGCGGAGCGGAGGGAGGGACGGCGAAAAGTAAGTAAAGTTTGCCGGAGGCCCCACGATAGGCAAGGGAGGGAACTACGGTGTTCGGGGCGGAATTCTCTTAGGGGAAGGGTGCGAGGTGGGACGGATTCAGGCGATGTGGGGGTACAGCACGGCTCCGGCCATCCGGGACAGGAAAACCGGCAGGCGGCGGAAGACATGGTTGTGCCAGCCGGCGGCCGCATCCTTGGTCGTCACGAATCCGCCGTGCTTGAGATCGTATTTCACGTACTCGACGGTCCGCTCGACGGTGCCCCAGCCGAGCTTGAACTTGCGGAGACCGGCGTTGGGCAGGGAGGTCCGGCCGAAATCGAGGCGGGCGAACCCCTGCCGGGCGTGCCACCTGATCGCCTCCCACATCACGAGGTTGTTGGCGCGAAGGTGCTGCAGGTTTTCGTCCGAGGCGCCGAACTTGTAGACGACCGTGCCGCCAAACTGGAAAAAGACGGCGCCGGCCACCGGGGTCGCGCCGTGGTGCGCGAGGACGACGTTGCCCAGCCCGGCGGCGAGGATGTGGCGGTGGATGTGGGCGAAAAAGCGGAACGGCTGGACGGGGAGGCCGTGGCGCTGGCGCGTCTTGCACAGCAGGCCGTAAAACGTCCGGACCGCCGCGAGGTCCGTCGCCACCGAGAGGGTCAGGCCGCCCTGCTCCGCCTTGCGCACCGCGCGCCGCACCGACGACTCGGTGCGGGCAAACAGCTCGGCCTCACTGCCGCGCAGGTCGAGGGTGTGCCCGTAAAACGACGTCGAGGCGGGGGCCGAGCCGAAGAGCGCGCGGCCGCCGCGGAACTCCACCGATTTCCACTGGCGCTCCCGGGCGTGGGCCATCGCGGCGGCGTGGAGCGGTTCGAAGGCGCCGCCCTCCGTTCCCAACGGCGGGCTCTCGTCGGTGAAGGGCAGGCCGACGCCGCGCCGGCCCGTGAGCCAGCTGTTCACCTCCATCAGCGGCAGCAATGCCCGCAGGCGCGCCCCTTCGCCGAGCGTGAAGCAGACCGGTTGAAAGCCGTAGGTGTCGCGCAGCACCCGCGCCCAGGCGCCGGTGTGAAAGATGGTCGCGTCCGGGAAGGACGCCAGGTGGGCGTCCCAGCCGGGTTCCTCCGCAGGATTGACCACCCGGACGGAGGGACCGGCCGGGCGGGCGTTGTTTTCCTGGGGCGTGGCGGTGGCCATGGCTGTGGATCCGGCCGCCGGGCCGCCCCGGGACCTCAGAGCGACGCCTTGAACTCGGTGACGACGGTGTCGATCTGCGCGTCGGTGAGCTCCGGATACATCGGCAGGGAGAGGAAGCTCTCGCCGCACGCCTCGCTCACGGGGAAGGCGCCCTTCTTGTATCCGAGACCCGCATACGCCTTCTGGAGGTGGACCGGCACGGGATAGTGGATGCCGCAGCCGATGCCGCGGTCGCCGAGCCGCTTCATGATGGCGTCGCGGTCCGCCACGCGCACGGCGTAGATGTGATAGATGGAGCGGCCGTAGGCGGCCTCGACGGGCAGCGTGACGCCGGGGGTGCCGGCGAGGAGCTGGTCGTAGCGGGCGGCGGCGCGGCGGCGGCCGTTGTTGGCCTGGTCGAGGTACTTGAGCTTCACCGAGAGGACGGCGGCCTGCATGCCGTCCATGCGGCCGTTCCAGCCCACGACATCGTGATAGTATTTCTTGGCCTGGCCGTGCTCGCGGAACATCACCATGCGGTCGCGCAGCGCGGGATCGTTGGTGGTGATGCCGCCGGCCTCGCCCCAGGCGCCGAGGTTCTTGCCGGGGTAGAAGCTGAAGGAGCCGGCGTGGCCGATGGAGCCCGCCTTCCTGCCCTTGTAGAGGGTGCCCTGGGCCTGCGCGGCGTCCTCGACGACGAACAGGTTGTGCTTCTTCGCGATCGCCATGATCGGGTCCATGTCGGCGCTCTGGCCGAAGAGGTGCACCGGCATGATGGCCTTGGTGCGGGGGGTGATGGCCGCCTCGATCTGGGTGACGTCCATGGTGAAGGTGGAGGGGTCGATGTCGACGAACACCGGCTTCGCGCCGGCGTAGGTGATGGCCTCGGCGGTCGCCATGAACGTCATCGGGACGGTGATGACCTCGTCCCCGGCGCCGACGCCCAGCGCGAGGAGGGAGAACCAGAGGGAGTCGGTGCCGTTGGCGACGCCGACCGCGAACTTTGTGTCACAGAATTTCGCATACGCCTCCTCGAACTTCGCGACGAACGGTCCGCCGGCGAAGGCGTTCGTGTCCACGACCTGGTTGATCGCGGCCATGACTTCCTGGCGGATCGGATCGTGGTGGGCTTTGAGATCGAGGAACGGGACTTTGGCGGAGGACATGGAGGGAGACGGCGGGATGGGAAGAGGACTGGACTGGAAGGGAGGAATGACGGCGGGGCCGCGGTTCTGCAACCAGAAGGGGCTCCGCAAATACGCGTAGCCGGCCTACTTGGCCTTCGGCTTCATGATCCGGGCCGGGTTGCCGGCCACGACGGCGCCGGGCGGCACGTCCTTGGTCACCATGCTGCCGGCGCCCACGGTGGCGCGCTCGCCGATGGTGATGCCGCAGAGGAGGGTCGCATTGGAGCCGATGCTGGCGCCGCGCTTGACGACGGTCGGCAGGCAGACCCAGTCGGCGGCCGTCTGCGGGCTGCCGTCGGGGTTGGTCGCCCGTGGAAAAAGGTCGTTGGTGAACATCACCCCATGCCCGATGAAGACCTCGTCCTCGATCGTCACGCCCTCGCAGATGAAGGTGTGGCTGGAGATCTTGCAGCGGGCGCCGATCTTGGCCCCGCGCTGGATCTCCACGAAGGTGCCCACCTTGGTGTCGTCGCCGATCTCACAGCCGTAGAGGTTGGTGAAACCGAAGACGCGGGCGCCCTTGCCCAGCTTGACGTCGGGCGAGATGAGTTGGTGGTCGGCGGGAGTGGAGGCCATGGACGGAGCGGAGTGGTGAAAGGGGTGTTCGCGGAGGGCCGTGGGTCGGTCGCGGTTCCCCCCGCCGGGCGGGAGGGCGGCGGGAGAGGGCGACGGATTACTTCGCGGCGGACGCGGTGAGCTGGATGGGGCCGCCGCCGACCTTCAGCGACTTCGAGGAGGCCTCGAGGATCTTGACGACCTCGGTGCCCATCTTTCCGCCCGTCAACGGCGTGGTGCCGTCGTTGATGCAGTTGATGAAGTGCTGGCACTCGACCTTGAGCGGCTCCTCCTGCTTCAGGTACGGCGTGTAGATGTCGCCGTAGTGGTAGGCATACTGGAACTCCGCGAAGGTGTCGTAGTGCGGCGGACGCTCGACGCGCACGTCGAAGATCTTGATCTTCTCCTGCGGCGCGATGTCGTCGTACACGATCATGCGGCGGCTGCCGACGAAGGTCATCTCGCGGATCTTGCGCGGGTCGAGCCAGGAGCTCTGGATGATGGCCGAGCGGGAGTTGGTGAACTGGAGGCTCATCGAGGTGAAGTCCTCGATGCCGGGCGTCACGTGGGCCGAACCCGTGCAGTTCACCGTCGTCGGGCTCTCGCCCATGATGTACTGGATGATCGAGATGTCGTGCGGCGCGAGGTCCCACGCGACGTTGATGTCCTTCTGGAAGAGGCCGAGATTGAGGCGGCGGGCGGAGATGTAGCGGATGTCGCCGATGTCGCCGCGACCGACGATCTCCTTGATCTTCCGGACGGCCGGGGAATAGAGGAAGGTGTGGCCGACCATGATGACCAGGCCCTTTTTCTGGGCGAGGGCGACGAGTTCCTCGCACTCCGCGACGGACGCGGCCATGGGCTTTTCGATCATCACGTGCTTGCCGGCTTCCAGCGCGGCCTTGGCCATCGGGAAGTGAAAACGCACCGAGGTGGCGATGACGACGGCGTCGAGGCCGTCGAAGGCCAGAAACTTGTCCAAACTGGTCTCGACGACGATCTCGGGGTAGAGCGTGAGCTTGTGCTTCAGGCGGTCTTCGCTCAATTCGCAGATCACCTTCATGCGGCTGTCTGACAGAGACCGGATATTG
>JAPLTR010000722.1 GCA_026398065.1 Verrucomicrobiota bacterium
GGAGAGAGCACCATCGCCGAATGCACCGACGGGGTCCTCTACCGCAATGACCGCCCCACCAGCAGCACGTGGGGCATCTCCGCGGCCCACCACCGCCGCCACGTTTCCTATGGCTCCATCGCCGCCGGCTTCTCCGCCTTCGTCCCCGACGATGCCCTGCTCGATCCCAAGTGCGAGGCCTCCATCGTCCGCTACAACCTCGATCCCACCAACCGCATCATCTTCCTCCACTCTTCCAGCACCATCGACAGCCCCATGCAGGAGGGCCGCTCGAAGATGTATGTGCGCATCAGCTACGACAACGGCCTCACCTGGCCCGTCAGCCGCTGGCTCTACGACTGGCTCACCACCAGCCAGGCCATCGCCCAAGGCAAGGGCGGCTACAGCTCGATGATCAAGACCGCCGACTATGCGGTCGCCGCGCTCGTCGAGGCCAATCCCGGCACGTATCGCTCGATCGACTACCACAAGTTCAACCTCGAATGGATCCGCAACGGCCTCCCTGACCCGTAAGCCCTCCCTCCCCAGCCTCTCAAACCGGAGACTACGGTCTCCGGTTTTTCATTTTCGGAGCTTGTCACTGAGAACACCGAGGGGACACGGAGAGAAACTTCATTTCGGCCACTCCGTGAGCTCGGTGCTTCCTCCGTGCCCTCTGTGAAAAAATCCGATTCTCCGCTGTGACCCGTCTGAGTGGCATGGTCGACATACCACTCGATTCCCTTTCCCACTCCGCCGCCGCCTCACTCTCGTCACCGGCGAACCCCTGCTCCCCTCCATGAACGCTTCCCTGCGCTCCCGCCGCCTCCTTTGTTTCCTCGCGTGCCTGTCCGCCCTGCCGGCTGCGACCCGCGCTCAATCCCCCGCCAGTAGCTCCGCAGCTGGCATCGCCGCCAGCACCGGCTTCATCGAGGGCCGCGTGTTCAGCACCTCCACGGGTTCGGCCCTGCGTCGCGCCCGCATCGCCATCGACGGCACCGAGCGCGAGACCACCACCGACGACTTCGGCGCCTACCGCCTCGTCGCGCCCGCCGGACCCGCCCGCGTCACGGTATCCTATCTCGGCCTCGAGTCCCAGTCAGTCACGGTCAACGTCACCGCCGGCGCCTCCGTCAGCCGCGACTTCGACCTCACCGCCGGCGGCGTCGTCACCCTCGACAGCTTCACCGTCGTCGCCGACCGCGAGATGAGCGCGCAGGCCATCGCCCTCAATGAGCGCCGTGCCGCCCCCAACATCAAGCAGGTCGTCGCCTTCGACGAATACGGCGACCGCGGCGGCGAGGACATCGGCGAGTTCATGCGCTTCCTCCCTGGCGTCGGCATCGTCGACGGCGGACAGACCGCCAGCTCCATTACGTTGCGCGGCTTCCCCGACAACAACTCCGCCATGCAGCTCGACGGCATGGACATCGCCAGCGCCCGCGGCAACAGCCGCACGCAGTCCCTCCTCGACGTCTCCACCGCCAACATCTCCCGCGTCGAGGTCAACAAGGTCCCGACCCCCGACATGCCCGCGAGCGGCCTCGGCGGCTCGATCAACATCATCAGCAAAAGCGGCTTCGAGGCCCGCAAGCCCGTCTTCAACTACCGCTTCTATTATATCACCGACAGTTACTCCGGCCTCACCCTCGACGGCGGCCCCCGCGGCCCCAGCCCCGAGCTCAGCCCCTCGAAACAGCTCCCGTCTTACGAATTCAGCTACCTCCTCCCCCTCAGCCGTACCTTCGCCCTTAGCTTCGGTGCCTCGAAGAGCTGGCGCCTGAAGCCCATGTAGCGCGACAACGCCCTCGATACGCAGGCCGATTGGAACTACATCAACGGCTTCCAGCGCATCAGCACCTGGCTGAGCCTCGCCAATATCATCACCTCCACCTCAATGCAGTTCGGCGCCGACTGGAAGGTCTCCCCCAAGGACACCCTCAGCTCGAGTTTCCAGTATCGGTACGTCTCCAACAATATCATGCGCCTGAGCTTCATCGCCACCTATGGCGCTGGCGCCACCGGCGACCGCACCTTCACCCAGGGTGCCCCCACCGCCGTCGGCAACATCACCCAGGGCACCGGCACCAATCAGGAGACCGGCGCCGACACCTACCACACCGTCGTCAAGTATTCACACAAGGAGGACGGCTGGCGCCTCGACGGCTCCGCGTCCTTCTCGCGCTCCGTCTCCTTCCTCGACGACATCGACAACGGCCACTTCAACACCGGCTCCACCACCCTCACCGGCATCGTCCTCCGCGGCGAGGGCTTCGGCGAGACCGACGCGCAAATCCCCGTCCGCTACAGCGCCACCCGCGCCGGCGCCCCCGTCGATGTCTACAGCGGCGCCAACTACGTCCTCGGCAATCCCACCTCCGCCCAGAACAAAGTCTTTTCCAACAAGCGCACCGGCCGCCTCGACTTCACCCGCGATTTCCGGGGCAACGTCCCCGTCTCGCTCAAGACCGGCGTCTTCGTCGACCAGGCCACCCGCGACTCCCACTCCTACACCACGACGTGGATCTTCACGCCCAACGGTTCCACCGCCGCCGCCGCGCGCCAGGCCAGCCTCTTCCCGGTCTTCGACACCGAGTTCAACGCCGAGGCCCCCACGATCTTCGGCAAGAAGATGGACTGGGTCAGCCTGGTAAAATTCAACCAGCTCCGCCTCGACCATCCCACCTGGTTCCCGCGCGACGAGGCCCTGTACGTCCAAAACTACGCCACCAACTCCCGCCGCCTCGTCGAAACGATCTCCGCCGGCTACCTGCGCGGCGACGTCCGCCTGTTCAACAACCGCCTCTGGCTCGTCGGCGGCGCGCGGTTTGAAAAAACCAAGGACGACGGCCAGGGCGTCCTCAACGACCCGTCCGCCCAGTACCAGAAGGACGCCGCCGGCAATGTCATCGACAGCAATCCCGCGCTCGCCGGCCTACAGCCCATCCTCCTCACCACCGATCCCGTCGCCCGCGCCCGCCTCCGCTACACCGAGCGCGGCAACCGCGCCATCCGCGACTACGACGGCATCTACCCCAGCCTCAGCGCCACCTACAATCTCACCGACAATCTCCTGATCCGCGCCGCCGCCGCCCGCACCATCGGCCGCCCCAACCTCAACCTCATCATCCCCGGCTCCTCCATCAGCGACCCCGCCGCCACCGGCACCCAGACGATCACCGTCAACAACACCGGCCTCAAACCGTGGACCGCCGACAACTACGACCTCTCCCTCGAGAGCTACCAAATCAAGGGCGGCTTCGGCTCCGTCGGCGTCTTCCAGAAAAACATCAAGGACTTCTTCGGTTCCGTGACCCAGCGCGCCACCCCCGAACTCCTCGCCCAGTACGGCCTGCCCGACGACCCGCTCTACCTGAACTACGACATCAGCACCATGTACAATTCCGGCGACGCCCGCATCACCGGCTACGAGTTCGCCTACACCCAGGCCCTCCTCTTCCTCCCGCACTGGGCGCGCGGCTTCCAGGTGTTTCTCAACGCCACGAAGCTCCAGCTCCACGGCGGCGACATCTCCGACTTCTCCGGCTTCACCCCAAGCAACTACGCCGGCGGCCTGAGCTTCGTGCGCCCGCGCTTCTCCGCCAAGGTCAACTTCACCTATCAGGGCGAAACCCGCCAGACCCTCGTCGGCGCCAGCGTCGCCAACGGCATCCCCGCCGACACCTACAACTACCAGGGCGAGCGCCTGCGTGTCTCGATCTCCGGGCAGTACAGCTTCTCGAAGCAGTTCGCCCTCTACGGCACGATGTCCGACATCAACGGCCCCGGCTTCAACATCGTGAACCGCCAGTACGCCCCTGGCACCCCCGAGTACCAGAAAGCCCGCCGCCGCCAGGAACTCGGCTCGATCATCCAGATCGGCGTCAAGGGCCAGTTCTGACCGCGCCTCCGCGTGGCCGTAGCCCGGCACCAGGACCCGGACCCACCGCGGCCCTACCAGCACCAAGCAGCGCGCCCTTCCCTCCTCGCTACTTCGAGGGACCGATCCATTTTTCACTTAATAAATGAAAATGGTCTCTTACCGGATTGAGCGACGCCATTGCCTCAAGCGAAGGAGCCCGAATCCAATTTTCACCTAATAAGTGAAAATTGGATTTGGGCGGGCGATGGGCATGACGGATATCGCCTCGCCCGCACCGCCGGAGCGGACCGCACGCCCGACCTCGGTGGTCAATCGGTTCGAGGATCTTCCTTTCGTGTTTTTCGCGTCCTTCGCGGTTCACTCTTTTTCCACTCCGGATTAATCCCGTCTTTTTCCGCGTCTTCCGTGTGTTCCGTGGGCCACCTCCATCCCCACGCTTTCGCGATTGAGCCCCGGCACCGATCTGCGTGAACTGTTCGTTTACTTCCATGCGCTCCCGCCTCCGCTTCACCCGCGTCGCCTCCCTCGTCATCGCGCTCGCCTCGCTGCTCGCCTTCACGAGCTGCCTCCACCGCCCCGGCACCCTCGCCAAGCGCAAGGGCGACGAGATTATCGTCGCCGGCCAGCTGTTCCACACCGGCACACGCGTGATCACGTGGATGGACCCAGGTGGCTACGACGCCTACCGCGTCGACCGCCGCTTCAGCCCCATCGACGATTCCGGTTGGGAGAAAAGCACAGCCGCAGTGAAGGACCTCAAGAACCCCGCGCGTTACGGTCTGCGCCGCGATCCGTCGCTTACGCCCGAGGACCTCGAGCGCGTCCGCGGCGGCGGCTGGGATCTCCCCAAACTGCAGGGCATCGTCGACCAGTTTGTCATGCACTACGATGTCTGCGGGCTCAGCAAGACGTGCTTCAATGTCCTGCACGACCACCGCGGCCTCAGCATCCACTTCATGCTGGATATCGACGGCACCATCTACCAGACGCTCGACCTCAAGGAGCGCGCCTTCCACGCCACCACCTCCAACACCCGCTCCGTCGGCATCGAGATCGCCAACATGGGCGCCTACCCGCCCAAAGACACGAAGGTCCTCGACCAGTGGTACCAGCCCGACGCCAAAGGCCAGCCCACGATCACGATTCCGAAAAACATCACCGACCCGATGATCTACACCAAGGGCTTCGTCGGCCACCCCGCCCGTCCGTACCCGATCCGCGGCACCATCCAAAACACCGAACTCGTCCAGTACGACCTCACCCCCCAGCAGTACGCCGCGCTCATCAAGCTCACCGCCGCCCTCTGCAAGGTCTTCCCCAAGATCGCCTGCGACTACCCCCGCGATGCCGACGGCCAGCCCATTCCCAAGAAACTCCCCGACGATGCCCTCAAGGCCTACCAGGGCGTGCTCGGCCACTATCACATCCAGACCAACAAGACCGACCCCGGCCCCGCCTTCGACTGGAACCGCGTGATCGACGGCGCCCGCGCCGATCTCCGTCTCCCCAAGATCGTCCCGCCCAAGAAGACCCCTGCGAACACCTCGGCGGACGAGTAAAGTCTGCCCGAAGAAGGTAAACCACCAGGCCGCCTGCTCGCAGGCGGTCCGTTCGTCGTGACCGCAAGCCACCCCGCGTGCTTGCACAAACGCTCGCGCCCGCTCTCCTAGTCGCAGTCGCCCCCTCCCCGTGCCCCGCCTCCGACTGCCCTTGCTCCTCCTGGTGTCCGCCGCCGCCCTCCGCGCGGCGACACCCGCGCCCGTCGACTTCCGCCGCGACGTCCTGCCGATCCTCTCCGACACCTGCTACCGCTGCCACGGCCCCGACGAGAGCTCCCGCAAGGCCAAGCTCCGTCTCGATACCAAGGAGGGCCTCTACCGCACACGCAACGGCGTCACCGTCGTACAACCGCGCGCCCCCGACGCCAGCGACCTCGTGCTCCGCATCACCAGCACCGACGAGGACGATGTCATGCCCCCGCGCGACGCCACGCGGCAGCTCAAGCCCGCCGAAATCGCGACGCTCCAACGCTGGGTCGCCGAGGGCGCCCCCTGGTCCGCCCACTGGTCTTTCGAACCGATCGCCAAAACCATCACCCCACCGTCTCCGTCGAAAATCGAAAATCCCAAATCGAAAATCCCAAATCCCATCGACGCATTCGTCCGCGCCCGCCTCGCCTCGGAAAAACTCTCCCCCTCCCCCGAAGCCGACCGCTCCCGCCTGCTCCGTCGCGTCACGTTCGACCTCACCGGCCTCCCGCCCACGCTCGCCGAGACCGACGCGTTTCTCGCCGACACGAAACCCGAGGCCTTTGCCCGCGTTGTCGACCGCCTCCTCGCCTCCCCGCGCTATGGCGAGCGCATGGCCACCGACTGGCTCGACGTCGCACGGTTCGCCGACACCCATGGCTACCAGATGGACCGCCCGCGCGCCATGTGGGCTTATCGCGATTGGGTGATCGGTGCCTTCAACCGCAATCTCCCCTTCGACCAGTTCGCCACCTGGCAGCTCGCCGGCGATCTCCTGCCCAAGGCCACGAAGGAGCAGCGCCTCGCCACCGCTTTCAACCGCCTCCACAATCAAAATGAGGAGGGAGGGATCGTGGAAGAAGAGTACCGCGTCGCTTACGTCGCCGACCGCGTTAACACCTTCGGCACCGCCTTCCTCGGCCTGACCTTCGAATGCGCGCGCTGCCACGACCACAAATTCGACCCGATCTCGCAGCGCGACTACTACAGCCTCTTCGCGTTCTTCCAAAACATCGATGAGGCCGGCCAGATTTCCTACAAAGGCTTCGCCGACTCCATGCCCGTGCCCACGCTCGTCCTCACCACTGACGAGCAGGATCGTCAGCTCGACGCCCTCCGCGTCAAGACCACCGCCGCGGAGAAAACCCTCGCTCGCGCCCGCAGCGACGCCCGCCCTGCCTTCGCCGCCTGGCTCGCCCAAAAATCCCCCACTCCCCCACCGCTCGCCGGTCTCGTCGCCGCCTACCCGCTCGACGCCATCACCGAAGGAAAACTCGCCAACACCGTCGACCCCACGAAGCCCGGCAAGCTCGCCGACGCCCCCAAGCTCACCGACAGCCCGCGCGGTCCCGCCATCGCCCTCGACGGCGAAAACGGCCTCACCTTTCCCGGCGTCGGCGTCTTCAAGCGCACCGAGCCGTTCACGATTTCACTCTGGCTGCAGGCCCCGGCCGCCGTCGCCACGACGCCGCGCACCGTCGTCCTCCACCATTCCAAGGCCCCCGCCGACGCCGGCAGCCGCGGCTACGAAATCCTCCTCGAAAACGGCCGCGTCGCCTTCGGCGTCCACTACCTCTGGCCCGGCGCCTCGATCAAGGTCGTCACCAAAACCGCCCTCGCCGCCGGCGAGTGGGTCCACGTGACCGCCACCTATGACGGCTCCAGCCGCGCCGCCGGCGCGCGCGTGTTCCTCAACGGCGAGCCCGCCGCTACCGAGACCATCCGTGACGGCCTCTTCAAGGACATCACCTATGGCAAGGCCGAGCCCGACCTCGCCATCGGTTTCCGTTTCCGCGACGTGGGTTTCAAAGACGGCCGCGTCCGCGAACTCGCCCTCTTCGACCGCGCGCTGACCCCGCTCGAAGTCGCCCAGCTCGCCGGCCGCGCCGACTTTGCCACCGCCTGGTCCCTCCCCGCCACCAAACTCTCCGCCGCCCAGCGCGACGCGCTCTTCGAGTATTTCGTCTCCACGATTCACTCCCCCAGCCGTGACGCCGCCGTTGCCCTCCAAAAGGTCCGGGAGGAGCAAAACTCCCTCGTGACCCCGCTCCCCGAGGCGATGGTCATGGAGGAGCTACCGCAACCCAAGCCCGCCTTCATCCTGAGCCGCGGCGCCTACGACGCGCCCACCG
Source organism: Verrucomicrobiota bacterium (assembly GCA_026398065.1). Taxonomy (GTDB): domain Bacteria; phylum Verrucomicrobiota; class Verrucomicrobiia; order Opitutales; family Opitutaceae; genus GAS368. The sequence continues at coordinate 7,743 of JAPLTR010000722.1, forward strand.
AGCCCGTCACCGCCGACACTCCCCATGCGCTGCCGCCGTTCCCGAAAAACGCCCCGCGCAACCGCCTCGGCCTCGCCCAGTGGCTCACCGCTCCCGTCAATCCCCTCCTCGCCCGCGTGACCGTGAACCGCCTGTGGCAGCAGATGTTCGGCAGCGGCCTGGTCGAGACCGCCGATAACTTTGGGATGCAGGGCAGCCCGCCCACGCACCCGGAACTGCTCGACTGGCTCGCCGGCGATTTCGTCGCCCACGGCTGGGACGTAAAACACACCCTCCGCCAGATTGCCCTCTCCGCCACGTATCGGCAATCCTCGTACGCCTCGCCGGAACTCCTGGCCCGCGACCCGCAAAACCTCCTCCTTGCCCGCGGCCCCGCCCGTCGCCTCACCGCCGAGATGCTCCGCGACCAGTCGCTCGCCCTCAGCGGCCTGTTGGTCGAAAAGCTCGGCGGCCCAAGCGTGAAGCCCTACCAGACGCCCGGCCTCTGGGAGGAGATTGCGATGGGCAAGCCCAAGTATGAACAGGGGACCGGCGACGACCTCCACCGCCGCAGCCTCTACACGTTCTGGAAGCGCACCGTCCCGCCACCCACGATGGTGATGTTCGACGCCGCCGAGCGCAACGTCTGTACCGTCCGCCGCCAGAGCACGAGCACGCCCCTCCAGGCCCTCGCCCTGCTGAACGACGTGCAGGTGGTCGAAGCCGCCCGTCTCCTCGGCCAGCGGCTGCTCCGCGAAGGCGGCCCCACGCTCGACGCCCAGCTCGGATGGGCCTTCCGCCTCGTGACCGGTCGCACGCCCGACGTCCCCACGCAGAAGATCCTCCGCCAGCTCTACGACGAACAGCACGCCACCTTCGCCGCCGATCCCGCCGCCGCCGAGAAATTCAACGCCTTCGGCGAAGCCACCACCGACTCCGCGCTCCCCCTGGCCGCCCGCGCCGCCGCCGCCCAGGTCGCCCAGGCCCTCCTCAACTTCGACGAAACCGTGATGCGCCGCTAAGCCTCTCCAGAAGAGAACCACGAAACACACGAACGACACGAAAATGAAAACCCAGCCTCCTCTCCGTCTTTCGTGTATTGGGTGTATTTCGTGGTTTCCTCTTCTTCTGATTTCCGTGTCTTCCGTGTATTCCGTGGGCACCACCTCCTGATCCATCTCGATCCTCCCCACTCGATGTTCTGCGATCACGTCAATTTCGGGATGACCCGCCGCGAGTTCTTCAGCCGCTTCGCCCTCGGCGTCGGCGGCTTCGCGCTGATGAACCTCCTCCAGCGCAACGCCTCCGCCGCTCCCGTGTCGCCCTTCCGCGGCATTCTCGAAAAACCCCACTTCGCCCCGAAGGCGAAGCGCATCATCTACCTCTTCATGGCGGGCGGCCCGTCGCAGCACGACCTCTTCGACTACAAGCCCCTCCTGAATAAAATGAATGGGCAGGACCTGCCCGAGAGCGTGCGCGGCGGGCAGCGGCTCACCGGGATGTCCGCGCACCAGGCGCACTACCCGCTCGCCGGCTCGATCTTCAATTTCGCGCAGCACGGGAAGAGCCGCGCCTGGGTCAGCGACCTCCTGCCCCACACCGCGAAGATGGTCGATGAACTCTGCTTCATCCGCTCGATGCACACCGAGCACATCAACCACGACCCCGCCATCACGTTCTTCCAGACCGGCCACCAGCTCCCCGGCCGCCCCTCAATGGGCTCGTGGCTCTCCTACGGCCTCGGCAGCGCCAACGAGAATCTCCCCGGCTTCGTCGTCCTCATCTCCAAGGACCGCATCGACCAGCCGCTCTACTCGCGCCTCTGGGGCAACGGTTTTCTCCCGAGCATCCACCAAGGCGTGCAATTCCGCGGCGGCGGCGACCCCGTGCTGTTCCTTAAAAACCCGGACGGCGTCTCCCCCGCGAGCCGCCGCCAGTTCCTCGACCGCCTCGCCGAGCTCAACGCCCATCAGGCCGCCGAGCTCGGCGACCCCGAGATCGCCTCGCGCGTCGCCCAGTACGAGATGGCCTACCGCATGCAGACCAGCGTGCCCGAGGTCATGGATCTCTCGAAGGAGACCGCCGCCACCTACGCACTCTACGGCGAGGATGCCCGCACGCCCGGCACCTTCGCCGCCAACTGCCTCCTCGCGCGCCGGCTCGCCGAGAAGAACGTCCGCTTCATCCAGCTCTACCACCCCGGCTGGGACCAGCACGGCGCGCTTCCGAAACAGATCCGCCGCCAGGCCGCCGACGTCGACCGCGGCTGCTACGGTCTCATCACCGATCTGAAACAACGCGGCCTCCTCGACGACACGCTTGTCGTGTGGGGCGGCGAGTTCGGCCGCACCAACTATTCGCAGGGCAAGCTCACCGCCGACAACTACGGCCGCGACCACCACCCGCGTTGCTTCACCATCTGGATGGCCGGCGGCGGCGTGAAGCCCGGCTACGTTCACGGCGCGACTGACGACTTCGGGTACAACATCACCGAAAAGCCCGTGAGCGTGCACGACCTCCAGGCGACGATCCTGCACCAGCTCGGCATCAACCACGAGCAGCTCACCTACAAACACCAGGGCCGCTACTACCGCCTCACCGACGTATTCGGAAACGTCGTACCGGACGTGCTGGCGTAGCACCGCCACCTCATTTCTCTTTCAACTCGCGGAGGATCCACTGGGGATCTCGCCGGCAATCGAGCACCCGGAACACCACCGCTTCATTCGCGATCACCCGGTAGTAGACCGCATAGGGAAATCGCTTCGCGAGCAGTCGGTTGAAGCCGAACACGTGCCGGTGGATTCCTGCGGTCAGCACCAAAGAATCGATTTCGGAAAATAGCTGCTCGAAGAAATAACCGCCAATGCCGGGCGCCTGTCGGTCGTAAAACCGTCGCCCGCTCAAAAGATCGTCCAGCGCCGGCCGAAGAACCCGGACCTTCATTCAAAATGCTTCCTCAGCTCCTTTTTTGCCTCATCCCAGTCAACCGCTTCGATCCGACCCGCGGCAAATTCCGCCTCGGTTTTCTTCAATTCATCCGCGTGCCACGCCGGACTGGCTACCGCCGCCTCCTCGGCCGCCAGGTCGCCCCACAGCACTTCGATGATCTTCATCTTGTCCGCAGCAGGCAGCTTGCGAAGTTCAGCGATACTCATGAGCCACGGGTAATCGAAATCGAGGTCGTCGCAAGGTCTCTTTCGCCGTCGAACCCGCCGGCTGCCGACCGACCACCAGGGCTTCCCGCTTGTGACCCACCCGGGGTCCCGTCCAACTACGGCCATGTCCGACCCCTTGCAGCCCGCCCGCGACCTCGTCTCGGCCTTTCGCGCCAACCTCTCCACCGTGGTCCTCGGCACCGCTTCCGCCGAGGGCGAGCCCGACGCCTCGGTCGCCGGCGCCCTGCTCGATCAGGACGGCGCCTTCGTGATCTACATCAGCGGACTGGCCGCCCACACCCGCCATCTGCGCGCCAATCCCCGCGCCAGCGTCCTGCTCGTCGAACCGCAGTCCGCGACCACGCAGCCCTTCGCCCGCCGGCGGCTCACGTTTGCCTGCGCGGCCGAGCTGGTCCTGCGCGAATCGGCGGCGCACGCCGCGTTCGTGGCCGCGTTCCGCGCCAAATTCGGTGCCACCATCGACCTCCTCGCCGGCCTGCCCGATTTTCAATTTGTCCGTCTCGTTCCGCAGCGCGGCCGCCTCGTGGCCGGCTTCGGCTCGGCCTTCGAGGTCGATCCACGCGACTGGACACAGCTCACGCCCGTCGGTCGCCCGCCTGCGCGCTAGCGTCCGCGGTCCGTTCAACGATATAAGTGACCTTGGCGTGGACTCCCCCCGCTGCTAGACGGGACGCTGGCTGGGGCGGTGTTCGCCGCCTCCGCCTTCACCCCCGCCATGAACCTCCGCCTGCCCCTCCTCGCCCTCGTGTCGCTCGCCGTCGCCGCGCGCGCCTTCGCCGCCGACGCACCGTCGCCCCTCTCGCTCTGGTACGACAAGCCCTCCGAGAAATGGACCGACGCCCTGCCACTCGGCAACGGCCGCATCGCCGCGATGGTCTACGGCGGCGTGGAGCGCGAACACCTCCAGCTCAACGAGGACACCCTCGTTTCCGGTGAGCCCCCCGCCGATCTCCGCTCCATCGACATCACCAAGGACTTCGACCACGTGATCGATCTCCTCAAGGCGGGGAAGAACTCCGAGGCCGACACCTACATCACAAAAAATTGGCTCGGACGAAACCAACAGTGCTACCAGCCGCTCGGCGACCTCTGGCTGGATTTTTCCAGTGGCGGCGCCGTCACGGACTACCGGCGCTGGCTCGATCTCTCCAACGCGACGGCGGGCGTCAGCTACAAACGCGACGGGGCGACCATCACGCGCGACGTGTTTATCAGCGCACCCGATCAGGTCATCGCGATCCGCATCCGCACCGACAAACCGGGCGGCCTCGCTTTCAAGACCTCGCTGTCCTCCGTGCATCCGACCGCCAAGAGCGCCGTCGCCGCCAGTGAACTCGTGCTGCGCGGCCAACTCCCCGGCTATGTCGGTCGCCGCGAACTCAAGACCGTTGAACAGATGGGCGACCAGCACAAGTATCCGGAGAACTACCACTCAGACGGCTCGCGCAAGCCAAACGCCGCGCAGGTCCTCTACGGCAAAGACATCGACGGCAAGGGCATGTTTTTCGAGGCGCGCCTCACCGTGAAGACGGATGGCAAGGTCATCACCGACGGCGACGCGTTGCGCGTCGAGGGCGCGACCGAGGCCACGGTGTTCGTCAGTGCGGCCAGCAGTTTCAACGGTCCGGCCAAAAGCCCGAGCCGCGAGG
>JAPLTR010000598.1 GCA_026398065.1 Verrucomicrobiota bacterium
CCGGTCGCCGATCCGAAGTCGCTCGCCGACGCGGACGTGATCTTCCTCGGCAGCGGGACCCGTTTCGGCAGTGCCACCGCGCAGCTGCAGGCGTTTCTCGATTCGACCGGCAGCCTCTGGAGCAGCGGCGCGCTCGTCGGGAAAGTCGGCGGCGTCTTCACCTCGACCGCGTCGCAGCATGGCGGACATGAGACTACCGTGATCAGCATGCAGACCTTCTTCTTCCACCAAGGCATGATCGTCGTCGGTGTGCCCTACGCCGCCCAGCAGCTGCTCACCATGAAGGAAATCACCGGCGGGTCGCCCTACGGTTCCGGCACGATCACCGACAGCCGGGGCCAGCGCCTTCCCAGCGCCAACGAACTCGCCATCGCCCGCTTCCAGGGCCGCCATACCACCCAGATTTCCGCGAAGCTCGTGGCACCCTGACCGGGCCGGTCCAAGGCGAGCGTGGGACGCCGAACGCCGGAAAAATCGCTCTCGAGCTCTTCCAAACAGAGCCGTAGGGCGATGCACCCCTTCCGAAATGCCCGGAAGCGTGTTTACCGGCTGGTGTTGTCGGCCTTGGGTGCGGGATCGGGCGCGAAGAGCCAGAACGCCAGCCAGCGTGTGAGCAGGGGCAGCACGACCCAGGAGAGTGCGGCCACGATGGTGCCGGTCACGACGATATTGAGCAGCAGCGGATGCCAGCCGGGCAGCAGGTGCTGATACAGCGGTGGCAGCTAAGCCGTGAGGGGATAGACCCCGAGGAACGACGCCACCGCCATCTTCCATGTCCTGGGGCGAAGCGCTCGCCGCGTCTCGGGTGGCGCAAACCACCCCGCCATACCCTGCCTCTCCTCGATGCGCGGGGCTTCCTCGGACAGCGCACCGAGCTTCGTCATCCACTCCTGGTAGACCGGCGACGCAGTGAACGCCCGCCGGGCCGCCATACTTTCGAACTGGTCGACGACCGCATAGTCAGGCGACGCGCCGCGCGCGGGCCGGAGGATCCAGATCCCCTTGTGACCGGGACAGGACAGGGCAAACCGCACGAACGACTCCATCGCGGCCTCGAACTCCTGCTCGAGGCCACCCCGCACCCGGCGGTGAACGACCACCGTCAGCGTCGGGGTGTGAGTGGAGTCGGACAGGGGCATGATCGTTGGACCGGCAGACAACCGGTCATTTTTTCTTCAGGACAACTTCCTGCGCCTTCTGGTAGCTCTCGAAGACGGCGCGGTAATTCGGCGCGAACTCACCGTAGATCTGGCCGATCTGCGCCGCTTCCGGCCGCGTCCAGTTCCGCTGGAATTCGCAGACGACGGCGTTGACACTCGTGGGGATGATACCCGCCTGCGCGAAGCGCGCGAGCGTGATGCGGGAGGCAAACTCCGTGGGGTCGCCCGACGCATCGACCACGGCGTACACGTTGTAGCCCGCGGCCTTCGCGTCCAGCGCCGGAAACATCACGCACACGCTCGTCCAGACACCGGCGATCACCAGCGTCTTGCGGCCGGTGTCCTTCACGGTCTGCACAAAGAGCTCGTTGTCCCACGCGCTGATCTCGCCCTTGCGCGGCACGTAAACGGCGTGCGGCGCGGCCTCGTGGATTTCCGGCATCAGCGGGCCGTTGGGGCCGTCCGGCACCGACGCGGTCGTGATGACGGGAATCTTGAGGATCGTCGCGAGCTTCGCCAGCGCCGCGGTGTTGATGCGGAGTTCGGCAACGCTGATGTCCTTCACCGTCTGAAACAGGCCCGCCTGGTGGTCGAGCAGCAGGATGACGGCGTCGGAGGCGTCGATGAGGGCGGCACCGCCGCCGGTGGATGCAATGATGGATTTCTTGGTTGGGTTCATGGTTGGAGGATTCCTTTTTGGTTGTTGGAGGTTGTTGGTTCTGGGTAGAAGAAATGACGGCGCGCGGTGGTCGCGGGCGGGGCTGTCCCCAGCGAGTCCGGCAGATATGTATCTTAATTTCGGATACATACAGGCCGTTCGCGCGCGCCGCGCCACGATCGATCCAAAGGGGAATACGCCGGTTCGCGGCGGACTGAAAACGAGGCGCTCGAATCGCCGGCTCCGCGCCAGCGGCAGGTTCGTTTGGGGTCGCGTCCACCACCGGTTCGCCGGCCGGGTCCACCATCTATTTTGCGGCCGGCATAACCTTTTATTTCCGAGTTCCCGGGACGCCCCCGCCGACGGTCGCTTTCAGCCGCCAGCGGCGCGACGTATCAAGAAATAAACAGGTCGCCATCTCTGCGCCGCATTCCTCCCGGAATTTTCGATGCCGCCTGGCCGAGGCCGAAACCGAAGTCGCCATGAAACCCACCTCCCCTCAATTGATCCTCCACCACGGTCGCATCGCCACTCAGGACGAGCAGCGCTCGTTCGCCGAGGCCGTGGCCATCTCGGATGGTCGCTTCGTCGCGGTCGGTTCCGATCGCGAGGTGCTCGCCTTGCGCGACGACGCCACCGAGGTGATCGATCTCGGCGGCCGCACCGTCGTGCCCGGCCTGAACGACTCTCACCTGCATATCATCCGGGGCGGACTGAACTATAATCTCGAATTGCGCTGGGACGGGGTGCCCTCGCTCGCGGACGGCCTGCGCATGCTGCGGGAACAGGCCGTCCGCACTCCCGCCCCGCAATGGGTGCGGGTCGTCGGCGGGTGGAGCGAGTTCCAGTTTGCGGAGAAACGCCTGCCCACGCTCGACGAGCTCAACGCCGCGGCGCCGGACACTCCCGTCTTTGTCCTCCACCTCTATTGCCAGGCGATGCTCAACCGCGCCGCCCTGCGCGCCGTCGGATACGACCAGCACACGCCCAACCCGCCCGGCGGCGAAATCCAGCGCGACAAACAGGGCAATCCCACCGGCCTGCTCCTCGCGCGTCCCAACGCCGCGCTGCTCTACGCCACGCTGGCCAAGGGACCGAAACTCCCCGTCGAGTACCAGTACAACTCCACGCGTCAATTCATGCGGGAGCTCAACCGGCTCGGCCTGACGAGTGTCATCGACGCCGGCGGCGGATTTCAAAACTACCCGGACGACTACGCGGTCGTCACCGAGCTGCACCGTCGCGGCGAGCTCACGCTGCGCATCGCCTACAATCTTTTCACGCAGAAGCCGCAGCAGGAGAAAGAGGATTTCCAACGGTGGATGACGCTGGCCAAACCCGGTGACGGCGACGATGTGTTCCGCCTCAACGGCGCCGGCGAGATGCTGGTCTTCAGCGCGGCCGACTTCGAGGACTTCCTGGAGCCGCGGCCCGACCTGCCCGGCCGACTGGAAACGGATCTCGGCGAGGTGGTCTCGCTGCTCGCCGCCCATCGCTGGCCGTTCCGCCTGCACGCCACCTACGACGAATCGATCACCCGCTTCCTGAATGTGTTCGAGCAGGTGAACAAGAGTCACCCGCTCGACGGCCTCCACTGGTTCCTCGACCACGCCGAGACCATCAGCGACCGGAACATCGACCGCGTGCGCGCGCTCGGCGGCGGCATCGCGGTGCAGCATCGCATGGCTTTCCAGGGCGAATATTTTGCCGCCCGCTACGGCCGGGCCGCGGTCGCGCAGACGCCGCCGATCCGGCGCATGCTCCAGGCCGGCCTGCCCGTCGGCGCCGGGACGGACGCCACGCGCGTCGCCAACTACAACCCGTGGGATTCCATTTACTGGCTCGTCAGCGGGCGGACGGTCGGCGGTTTCGAACTCTATCCCGAGGAGAACCGGCTCAGCCGCATGGAGGCGCTGCGCCTCTACACCGTCGGCAGCGCGTGGTTCTCGAGCGAGAGCGGACGCAAGGGCTCGATCGTGCCCGGGCAATTTGCCGACCTGGCGGTGCTGTCGGAAGATTTCTTCACCGTGCCGGAGGAGCGCATCAAGCGCCTGGAATCCGTCCTCACGCTCCTGGGCGGAGAGGTCGTCCATGCGACCGACGAATTCAGCGAGCTCGCGCCTCCGGCAGTTCCCGTGATGCCGGACTGGTCGCCGGCCCGGCATTTCGGCGGCTACGGCGCGCCGAAATTTTACGGCTCCGCAGCGCTCAGCGCGCATCCCGTGGGCTGTGGATGCCCGGTTCATCGTCCGCACCCCGCGGGCTGCGCGTGCCCGGCCCACGAGTTCAACGCCACGAGCGTCCTGGCCCGCGTCCTCGGCCAGGCCAGCGGCCCCGTCGACCGCGCGCTCGGCACCACGTCGCAGGGCTTCTTCGGCGTGGGCTGTGACTGCTTCGCTTTCTGACCGCGCCCCATGAAAACCATCGCTCCTGCCGCCTTGCTCCACCGTTTGCTCAGCCCCGACCTGGGCGAGGTCGTCGTCGCCTGGGGATTGCTCGCGCTTCGCGTCGGGACCGGCGCGCTGATTTTCTACGTCCACGGCTGGCACAAGCTCGAGGGCGGCATCGCCTTGCTCCGCGACGGCACGCCCTGGCGCCTCGCCGAGGAAGTCGGCGCCATGCATTTCCCTGCGCCGGTGGCATCGGCCTTCGCGGCGACGGCGGCGCAGTTCGTCTTCGCCCCGCTGCTGGCGCTCGGGTGTTTCACGCGCCTCAGCGCCGCGATCCTCACGGCCGTGCTCGGCGTGGCCATCCTGCAGAATCTCCTGGCGCAGCGCGATCCCCAGCTCGCGCTGCTCTACACCCTGATCGTGGCGTCGTTCGTCCTGATCGGCGGCGGACGTTTCTCGCTCGACGCGCGGCTGTCCGGGCGCGCCGCGATTCCGGCCGATTCTCGCGACCCCGGCACCGGCCATTCCCACTCATGAAAGACCAGATTCATCCTCCGTCGCCTGACGGTCTCAGCGGCATTTCGCGCCGCGAATTCGTTCGGTCCATCGCCGCGCTGGCGGCCCTGGCCGGACTTCCACCCGCCGCTTGGGCGACCACCCCGGCTCAGCCCGGCCATTCATCCTCTTTTCCCTCCAACCCTCCATCCACCACCGAACTCATGAACACGATCACCACCAAGGACGGCACGACACTCTACTACAAAGACTGGGGCGCGGGCCCCGTCGTGGTCTTCAGCCACGGCTGGCCGCTGAACGCCGATGCCTGGGAGACGCAGATGTTCTTCCTCGCCTCCCACGGCTACCGCTGCATCGCGCACGACCGCCGCGGGCACGGACGCTCCAGCCAGCCATGGAATGGCAACGACATGGACACCTATGCCGACGACCTCGCCGAAGTGTTCGAGCAACTCGACCTGAAGGGTGTCACGATGGTCGGCCACTCCACTGGTGGCGGCGAAGTGGCCCGCTACATCGGCCGGCACGGGACCAAGCGGGTGAAGAAGGCCGTCCTGGTGGGCGCGATCACGCCGTTTTTACTCAAGCCCGGCAGCGCGCCGAAGGAGGTCTTCGACGGCATGCGCGCAGGGTATCTCGCCGACCGGGCGCCGTTCTTCCTCAACATCGCCAGCGCGCCGGTGTTCGGTTTCAACTGCCCCGGCGCCAAGGTCTCCCACGGCCTGATCCAGTCCTGGTGGCAGCAGGCCATCCTGACCGGCCACAAGAATGCCTACGACTGCATCGCGGCGCTGTCGGAATCCGACTTCACCGGGGACCTGAAGAAGTTCGATATTCCGACCCTCGTCATCCACGGCGACGACGACCAGATCGTGCCGATCGACATTTCGGCCCGGCCCACTGCGAAGCTGCTCTCGAACGCCACGCTGAAGATTTACCCGGGAGGGCCGCACGGGCTCGCCCAGACGCACGCGGACCAGCTCAACCGCGACCTGCTGGCTTTCATCCAATCCTGACCGGCCGTCCCATGACTACTCTTCCAACGCAGCCGGTTTCCCGCCGACGCTTCCTCGTCGCATCAGGACTGGTCTCCGCCGCAGTCTGTCTGCGGCCCGGGCGGTTGTTCGCCGAAGCCGAGGGCCCGGTGCCGTCCTTCCGCGCCGCCGCAGCCGCGGCGAAAATCACCGTCCAGCCCGTCCGCGGCAAGGTCAGCATGGTCGTCGGCTCGGGCGGCAACATCGGCGTGCTCACCGGTCGCGACGGCAAGCTGCTCATCGACGCCGGCATCACGGGCTCGCGCCCCGGGATCACGGCCGCGCTCGCGAGCCTCGGAGCCGAGCCCGTCAGGCATCTGGTCAACACCCACTGGCACTTCGATCACACTGATGGCAACGAGTGGCTGCATGCGGTCGGCGCGGAGATCACCGCCCACGAAAACACCCGCAAGCACCTGTCGGAAGCCACACGGGTCGAGGGGTGGAAGCACACCTTCCCGCCCTCGCCCGCCGGCGCGCTGCCAACGACAGTGTTCGCGCAGGAACACACGCTCGCCCTGAACGGGGAGAAGATCGCCCTGAAGTATTATACGCCGGCGCACACCGACACCGACATCGCCGTCCGGTTTACGAACACGGACATCCTGCAGACCGGCGACACCTGGTGGAACGGCCACTATCCGTTCATCGACCAGAGCACCGGCGGCAGCATCGACGGGATGATCCGCGCCACTGAGGTCAATCTGTCCAAGGTCGGCCCTGACACCCTCATCATTCCCGGTCACGGGCCGGTGGGGAAACGAAACGATCTCGTGGAGTTTCGCGACATGCTCGTCGCCGTCCGCGCCAAGGTCGCGGTCCTGAAGCAGCAGGGCCGGACGCTCGCCGAGGTCGTCGCGGCCAGGCCCACGGCGGCCCACGACGCGAAATGGGGCGGCTTCGTCGTCGATGGCAGCACCTTCGCCTCGCTCGTCTATGCCGATGTCTGAACCGGCCGCGCCCGTCTCCCCTGCCTGACCCAGCGCCCACCCTCTTTCCCCACCCACGTCCAGAAATCCAAACCATCCAGTCCTCCACCATGAAATATCCTGAACAAAATCCAATGATCCCGTCCCGCCGTCGTTCCTCCCGCCTCCTGGCCTTGTGCACCGCAACCTTGCTCACCCTGACGTTCGCGGTGGCGCCCCTGCGCGCCGCCGGGACCCCGGAGGCGAGTATCGTCTCGGACCAGCCGGTCCGCTACCAAACCGCCAAACTGAGCGGCCTCGATATCTTCTACCGCGAGGCCGGACCGAAGGACGCGCCGACGATCCTGCTGCTCCACGGTTTCCCGACATCGTCCAACATGTTTCGCCACCTGATCCCGCGCCTCGCGGCGACCTATCATGTCGTGGCCCCGGACTATCCCGGCTACGGCCAGAGCAGCATGCCGGACCGGAAGGATTTCGCGTACACCTTCGAGAACTGCGCGAAGCTGATGGACCAGCTGATGGATCGTCTCGGCATCCAGCGCTATTCGATGTACGTGATGGATTACGGCGCGCCGATCGGCTATCGCCTGGCGCTGATGCATCCCGAGCGGGTGCAGGCGCTGATCATCCAGAACGGCAATGCCTACGACGAAGGGCTGCTCGAGTTCTGGGATCCGATCAAAAAATACTGGAAAGAGGCGAGCCCCGCGAACCGGCAGGCCCTGCACTTCCTCGTCGAGCCGAAGGCGACCAAGTGGCAGTACGAAAATGGCGTGTCCGATCTGAGCCTGCTCGATCCGACCACCTGGGCGCTGGACCAGCTCGGCATGGACCGCCCGGGGAATGACGAGGTCCAGCTGGACATGTTCTACGACTACCGGACGAACGTTCCCCTCTATCCCGCGTTCCAGGCCTTCTTTCGCAAGTACCAGCCGCCGACGTTGATCGTCTGGGGCAAGAACGACTACATCTTCCCCCCGGCTGGGGCCGCACCGTACAAGCGCGACCTGAAGACCGTGGAGACCCACCTGCTCGACACCGGACACTTCGCGCTCGAGACGCATGGGATCGAGATGGCCACTCTCATCAAGAAATTCCTGAAGGCGCATCCTCCTGCGCGTTAACCGCCCCTGGCGCGGACCGGTGCCAAACCGGTCCGCGCCACCTTTCTGCTCCATGGCCGATAAATTCATGCAGCTCGTCCTCACGCCGGCGGTGCAGCAGGCTCAGGAGAAATATTATGGCGGGCACCAGGAGGCCGACGCTGCAACTGAAGCGGACCCGCTCACCGACGCCGAGATCGAGTTCATCGCCACGCGCGACAGCTTCTACCTGGCGACCGTCAGCGAGACCGGCTGGCCGTATGTGCAGCATCGCGGCGGGGCCGCGGGTTTCGTGAAAGTGCTCGAGCCCGGGCTCATCGGGTTCGCCGACTACTCCGGCAACCGTCAGCTCGTGAGCGCGGGGAATCTCGCCGGCATCGACCGCGTGGCCCTGTTCCTGATGGACTACCCGCGCCGCCGTCGGCTCAAGCTGCTCGGTCGCGCCCGCGTGCTCGATGCGCGCGAACACGCCGGCCTCGCCGATCAGTTCGCGTCGGGTGCGCTCCGCAAACGGGTCGAACGGCTGTTTATGATCCAGGTGGTTTCCTACGACTGGAACTGCCCGCAATACATCACGCCCCGCTACACGCTCGCCGAAGTCGAGCAGTACGCCGCGCCCCTGCGGAAAAAGATCAAGGACCTGGAAGCGAAGCTGGCCGCCGCGGAGAAGCGGGCCGGCGGCGACCTGCCGAGATGATCCGCGATGGGACGCCGCGCGGCCCCGTCCGTTGGATCATCCGGGCCTCAGCGACCTGGGATTCTGAACGCCCCGCCAAGGTGGCTCAGGCAGGTCTCGGTCTGGATCGGCACGGAGGATTTTCAACGGGTGGCCGGGATTCGTAATAAGAGGTAAGAACCGGGTGCAGCCGTCGGCTCGCGCCGACGGCTGCACCCGAATCTCCAACCATGCCAATACCTCCCTCCTCTACGCGAAACAGCCTCGGTGCCCCGATCCGGGCCGCCATGATCCAGCTCCTGAACCAGCAGCTGGCGGACACGCTCGACCTTGGCCTGCAGGCCAAGCAGGCGCACTGGAATGTGAAGGGCCCGAATTTCATCGGTTTGCACGCACTGTTCGACCAGATCGCCGAAAAGCTGGAGGAGCTCACGGACGAGCTGGCAGAGCGAGCGGTCGCTCTCGGCGGTGTGGCGCTGGGCACCGTCCAGAGCGTCACCGAAAGCTCCCGGTTGCCGGCGTACCCGGTGGCCCTGAGTTCCGGACCCAGCCATCTGGGTGCACTCGCCGACGCGATCGCGGCCGTGGGAGCCACGACCCGCTCCGCGATCGATTCGGCCGCGCAAGCGGGTGACGCCGATACCGCTGACCTGTTCACGGAAGTTTCCCGCGCCCTCGATAAACTGCTCTGGATGCTCGAAGCGCACCAACCGGCGTCAGCTTGAACAAAGCCCCATGAAAATGAAACTCGTCGCCTTCGCCCTTTGGTGCGCGATGGCCTCCACCGTGGTGCGGAGCGCCGAGACCGCCACCACCCTCATGCCGCCGTCCGGCCCGGTGGCGGCCGGTGGCACCGCCCAGTTCGACCTGGTCTCCCTGAATCCGGGTTCGTTTGAGATTCCGTTCGAGGCACCCGCCGTTTTGACGGGACGATTGGAAACCGCGCGGGGCTCGTGGCCTTCCTGCCCAATCAGCCGATCTACTTCCTCTACGGCAGTGGCGCGGAGCAGGCGGTGAAGTACCAGTTCAGCTTCGACTACCGGCTGGCCACGCTGCACCTGGGCGAGGGCGAGCGCTCGCCCACTTCCAGCGTACGCGTCGGTTACACCCAGCGTTCGCTGTGGGACATCGAGGCGGACTCCAGTCCGTTTTACGACACCAGCTATATGCCCGAAATCGCGTTCGTGACGGAGTCGCGGATTCCGGCCGCCCCCTCATGGATCACCTGGATGGGCCTGCGGGCAGGTTACCAGCACGAGTCCAACGGCCGCGACGGCGACGCCTCCCGCAGCCTGAACCGCGCATATTTCCGCGCGCGCTTCATCCTCGGTTCGCTGGCTTCGTGGTACGTCGTCATGCTCCCCGAGGTGCATGCCTACGTCGGCGAACTCAGCAACAACGAGCGCATCAAGGACTATCGCGGTTATGGGCGCCTGCAGTTCTACCTCGGCCACCGCGACCACCTCGCGCTGCGCGTCAACGCCTGGGCTGGGAAAGACTTCGATCACCCGACCTACCAGCTCGATCTCACTTATCCGCTAAAACTGCGCTGGCTCGACCTCGAGTCGTATTTGCAGATGCAGTATTTCAATGGCTACGGCGAGAGCCTGCGTGCCTACGATCGCAAGTCCGACGCCGTACGCTTCGGCGTATCGTTGGTGCGCTGACCGCCCGCCCGATCATGAAGGTTGAACGCGTCCGGATCGTTCTGCGAGGGCTGACCGGCCGCTGCCCCAATTGTGGGCGGCACACGCTCTTTCCGCCGGGCCTCCATTTCCGCATCAACCGCGAGTGCCCCGCCTGTGGCCTGCGGTTTGACCGCGGCGACGGCTTCTTCCTCGGGCCGTTTGTCGTCAACTACACGCTGACCGTCTTCGGATTCGTGGTGCCGTGCCTCGTCGCCTACGCGGTCGGTCGCATCGGCGGAAAGGTCGCGCTGGGCCTGGCCGGCGGTGGCGCTGCGCTGCTTCCGCTGTTCCTCTATCGCCTGTCCTGGCGGTGGTGGCTGGCGGGCTATTTCGCCCTCCTGCCCGATAGGCTGCCCGCCAACGAGGGCGACCGTCGCGAGGAGCCGGAGGATTAGGGAAGTATCTTCAAGGCAGGAATTCCTCGTCGACGGCGCCCACCGGTTTTCAGTCCACCGCTCCACGTCGGCTTCGCCGCTGGCCGGAGCCAACAAGCGATTCCCCGATGGATTTACTCCGCGGCCTGACGCGCGGAGCCTTCATGGCCGCGGGGCGTGTGATTCATCGCCCCCAGGTGGCCCCTCGCCTGCGCCAGCGCTTCGCGCACCCAGCTGCTGATCGTCTGCTCGGTGCGCGCGTAGCGTCGGCCGATGTTCGCACACGACTCCCCGTGGCAGAAGCGGGCCAGCAGCAGCTCGCGATGCAACGGACTCAGGCCCCCCAGAATGTGGTGCAGTTCCTCACGCGCGAGGCGCTGGGCATCGGCTTCCGCGAGTTGTGCGTCAGGCACGCCCTCCGCCAGGGCCTCTGAGGCCGGGCAACCAGCGGCCTGATGGGCACCCTGCAGGGCAACCGGCTCCACACTCCCGTCGCCGGCGGTGGCGTCGAGTGCCACCAGGCGGTCCCTCGCCATCGCGCCCGCTCGGCGGGCTGCGCGATACTGATCGCGCCACAGGTTGGTGGCCACCGTCGTCAGGTAGGCGCGGAAATTCTTTTCCGGACGCAACGACCGCCGCGTGCGCATCAGGCGAAACCAGGTTTCCTGCGCCAGGTCGCGCGCGCGGTCCCGATTTCCCGTCAGCCGCATGCAGCGCTGCCAGAGCGGCCGCCCGAAACGGACGGCGAGTTCATTCAGGGCCGCGAGGTCCGGTTCATCGCTCCGGGCCGCGGTGACCAGCCAAGCATCGGGCCAAAGGGAATGGTCGCCGATGCGTGCGGCGCCGCGGCCCTCCCGCTCGCGGAAACCGGGCCCAATTTCCCCGGTGCATCCGAGTTGCCCGCTGGCCAGAACACCCGGTTCCGACTCCGCGACGGATTCGCCGGAGATGCGCAGGTGGACCCCGCTCATGACTGCCTCCTCCCGTGATTGAAAAGGTTGCGCGACGACGAGCTGTCCCGCGGGTATCGGCGCGAGCGGGGCACGGACGGCGGAAGCGATAAGCGCTCCGGACCGGTGGAAATCCTGGGCGGGACCGAGCGTCGCGCCGGTAAGGATGGTGTTCATGAGTGTGCGTGGGTTGGACGGTATGATCGAGCCCGGCGGGCCGCATCGTGCGGCAGGCCTGCTCACCCACTAGTGCGGTATTCCCGGCGCAATTCTCCACCGCCGCCGAAAAAATCGCCTGCCCGTCCTCTCGCCGGCAGGAATTTTTTATGCACTATTCCGCAGGAAAGATGGAAGTTTTGGGTGGAAATCCCGCCTGTATTGGCTGGTGTCCTGCTCAAGACGCACACGGCGCCGAGGGTGGCTCCGCTCTCCCGTTCCGAAACCAATCGTCATGCCATTTCAGGTCTCCCGATCCCGGCATTAAATGTCCGACGCCTCCCACCACGAAACCGAGGTGTTTGCCGCGGCACTCCGCCTGCGCCCGGATGAGCGTGCCGCCTTCCTGGCCAAGGCCTGCGGCAACGATCGTGGGCTGCACCAGCGGCTTGAGGAACTGCTCCAAGTCCACGGCAGCGTCGGGGATTTCCTCGCGGACCCGATGCAGGACTCTGGCGTGGGCGGGCTCCTGGACCTTGCCCCGGGCGGTCCAAGGCTGAGGATCGACCGGTACAAGCTGATCGAAAAGATCGGCGAGGGCGGCTGCGGCGTGATCTATCTAGCCGAACAGGAGGAGCCGGTGCGGCGCCGGGTGGCGCTCAAGATCATCAAGCCCGGCATGGGCACCAAGGATGTGATCGCCCGCTTCCAGCTCGAGCGGCAGGCGCTCGCGTTGATGGACCATCCCGGCATCGCCAAGGTCTTCGACGCCGGCGAGACGGACTCCGGACGGCCGTACTTCGTGATGGAGCTGATCCGCGGCATCAAGATCACCGAATACTGCGACCGAAACGCACTGCCCGTCGCGGAGCGCCTGCGTCTCTTCATCCAGGTCTGCGAGGCCGTCCAGCACGCGCACCAAAAGGGCGTCATCCACCGCGACCTCAAGCCGTCGAACATCCTCGTGACCGCCACGCCCGAGGGAGCCGCGCAGCCGGTGATCATCGACTTCGGCATCGCGAAGGCGACGAACGAGCTGCGCCTCACCGACCAGACCCTCTTCACCGCGGTTGAGATGCTGATCGGCACCCCCACGTACATGAGTCCGGAACAAACGGGCTTCACGAGCGCGGACGTGGATACGCGCTCCGACATCTACAGCCTAGGGGTGTTGCTTTACGAACTGCTGACGGGCACCACGCCGTTCGACGCGGGGGAACTCCTTCAGCTCGGCATCGATGAGGTCCGTCGCGCCATCCGCGAACAGGAGCCTCCCCGCCCTTCGGTCCGGCTCCGGAAAATGGCGCCAGAGCAGTTGGCCGGCGTGGCTCTGCACCGATGCGCGGAGCCGCGGGCCCTGGTGCGCGCCCTGCAGGGCGATCTCGATTGGATTGTCATGAAATGCCTCGAGAAGGATCGTGCCCGGCGCTACGTGACGGCCAACGGGCTGGCCCTTGAGGTGAAGCGGCATCTCTCCCATGAACCGGTGGACGCCCGCCCGCCGTCCTCGGCCTACCGGTTTCAAAAGGCGGTCCGGCGCAACAAGCTGGCTTTCGGCGCCGCCGCGGCGGTGATGGCTGCACTCCTGGCCGGAACCGTGGTGAGCACCTGGCAACTGCTCCAGGCGCGCAAGGCCCAGCGGGAAACCGAGGCGGCGCGCGACGGCGAGCGGCAGCGCCTGAGCGAGGCGCAGGCCGCCGAACGGAAGGCGCAGGCGCAGGCCCTCGCTGCGCGACGCACCGCGTACAGCTCCGACATGAATGTGGTCGAGGAGGTCCTCCGGGACAACAACCTCGGCCGCGCCCGCCTGTTGCTCAAACGTCACGTGCCCCAATCCGGTGAACTGGATCTGCGCGACTGGGAATGGCGCTTCCTGTGGAGCCAGGCCCGGCCGGATGATCACGAGGTGTTCGTCACCGGCCCCCGCTGGTCGGCCCGTCCGCTGTCGTTCAGCCCGGACGGGCGGCGGCTGGCGCGCGAGTTCGACGGCAGCAAAGTGGCGGTGACCGGACTGGTGGCGGACGAGGTGGTCTGGGTGCGCGACAATGCGCGCCTGCCGGTCTTTGCGCACCGGGGCAACCGCCTGGCGTTCGTGACCAAGGACCCCGCGACGGGCCATGACGTCATTACGCTGCGCGATCTGGACACGCAGGAGGAAACCCGGCCCGTCACATTCGACCACAGCACCGAGTGGATCGGCTTCACGCCGGACGACCAGGTCATGCTGACGGTGTCCCGGCGCCCCGGCACCAATCGCAATGACGGGAATCCCGCCGAACTGACGGCGTGGGAGACAGACACCGGGCGCATGCGGTGGCACCGGACCATCGGCGGCCGGCCGCCGTGGATGCGCTGGCGGATCTACGCCATCTCCCCGGATGGGACGGCCTTCGCCGCCTCCCTGGCGTCCGGCAAAGTCCAGGTGTTCGATACCAAGGACGGCCGCGAACGCTTCACCGCCAAGGCCACGAAGGAAATCTCGCTGTGCGTGATGTTTTCCCCTGACAGCGCCACCCTGCTCACCAGCGCCGGTTTCAGCGACCCGCTGATCCGCCTCTGGGATGCACGCACCGGCGAGGCACGCGGCATCGTGGAAGGCCACAGCGCCTACGTGACCGACCTGCTGTTCACTCCCGACGGCTCGCGTCTGGTCTCGTCCGGTGCCGACCAGACCATCCGGCTGTGGGAATGGCCGGCCCGTAAACCCGCTGGCGTGTTGCGCGGCCACTTGGACGAGGTGGACGGACTGGCATTGAGCCCGGATGGCCAGCGACTGGCCAGCCGCTGCAAGGATGGCGCAATTTACCTCTGGGATTTGGACAAGCCCTCCGGGTACCTGGGGTACCGGATCCTGCCGGCCCGGCTGAAGCTGGGGTCTCGCTTCGTGCGGTTCACCGCCGACAGCCGCGCCATCGTGGCGGTCGAATCGAACGGCAACGTCGCTGTCTGGGATACCCGCACGCTCAAGCCGACCGCGCGCCTGGGCGGTATCACCGCCAACGGCACCAGCGGCCTTTCACCGGAGGCACGGTGGATTTTGACGACCGAGCAGTCCGATGGCGCGACCGTGTGGGATGTCGCCACCGGGAAGGAACGGAAGCGATTCGATTTCAAAGGCCCTGCTCCGGGCCTGCTCGACTGGAAATTCGTCGACGGGGGAAACCGCCTGTTGATCGTGATCGGGCCCCCGGCGACAGCGGTGCTCGAGGCCTGGGACACCCGCACCTGGGAGCGCGTTGGGGCCGTGCCGCTTCATTTCAAGAGCCTGCTGGACTACAGCGTGAACTTTGAGCCCAAGTCTTTCACGCTGCGGAATTCGTACGTCGTCATGGCCGACGGCGCGCTCCGCTTCTTCGATGCGACCACGCTCGAACAAGGCGCACGCACGCTCCAAAAGGATTTCGAGGCCAATGACTGGACGGGTTCGCCGGACGGCCGGGTGATGGCGGCAGCGGATTCCTCCGGCCAGGTCTGGCTCTGGGATGTGGCCACCCTGCAGCTCGTGGCCTCGCTGAAAAGCTTCCGCCTCGGGGCGCATTCCGTCGCCTTCTCGCCCGACGGGCGGCGTCTGGTCGCCGGCAGCAACGGCCGCGAAGCGGTCCGGCTGTGGGACGTGGAGACCTGGCAGGAGGTGCTGACTCTGCCCGGTGACGGGTCGCGGTTTGGCAGCCTGAAATTCTCGCCGGACGGACGGTATCTGCTGGCGGTCAATGACGCGGGCGTCGCGCACCTCTGGGCGGCGCCCACGTGGGAGGAGATCGCGACGGCAGAAGCCAAGGACGACCTCGCGGCGGCCTCGCTCCCGGCCACCGTGGGAAACCCTGCCGGTCGCCCCCCGCCATGAGTGACGTCACGCTCCTGCTCAGCGCGGCCGCTCGCGGCAACCCGAAGGCGACCGAGGAGTTGCTCCTCCTCGTCTATAACGAATTGCGCGGACTGGCCTCGCACAAGATGGCACGCGAGCGACCGGGACAGACCCTGCAGCCCACGGCGCTGGTGCACGAAGCGTGGCTGCGTCTCGTGGCGGCGAAGAATCCCCAGTTTGAAAACCGCGCGCACTTCTTTGCCGCCGCCGCCGAGGCGATTCGGCGAATCCTGATCGACCGCGCCCGCTCGAAGCTCGCTCGGCGCCACGGCGGCGGGACGCAGTCGGAGCAGCTCGACGAAGCCGAGATCGCGAACCCCGCACCGGATGAGCAGCTCCTGGCGGTGCATGATGCCCTCGACAAGCTCGCCCTGGAATATCCGCGGCAGGCGGAGTTGGTGAAGCTGCGCTATTTTGCGGGGATGACCATCGATGAAGCGGCCCAGCTGATGGGTATCTCCGCCTCGACGGCCAACAACTACTGGGTGTTTGCCCGCACCTGGCTGTTTCGCGAAATCAAACGCGGCTGACGATTCTTTGCGGCGATCCGCAAAAAATCGGATCGCGGTTGGAGAATTCGCGGCGAAATCCCGCATGAAGGAGGCGAAGGAAACCTCCAGAACATTCATGCCGCCCGGATATCTCACCGCCAAAGTTGAACCGCGCACCGGCGCACCGGACGGGCGATGAGCGTTCGGTGCAACACCCTCGTGCTCATCCACGGCTGGTGGCTCACGCCCCTTTGCTGGGAGCCGTTCCGCCGTTTCTTCGGAAATCTCGGATACCGAGTCTTCGCGCCAGCATGGCCGGGCATCGCGGGCGAGGTCGCCGAGGTGCGCCGCGATCCTTCCGGCCTGGATGATATCGGCTGCACGGAATTGGTGGCGCACTACGAGGCGATCATCCGCCGCCTGCCGGAGCCACCGATTGTCTTCGGGCATGGCTACGGCGGTCTGATCGCGCAACTGCTAGCCGACCGGGGACTGGCTGCCGCCGCGGTGGTGATCGACGCTCTCCCGCCCAGAGGACTGTTTCTGCGATCCTATTCGACCAGCCGGGCCTTGCTGCCCGCGCTCACCCCTCCCTTCGACCGACACGGGACCTACCTGCCCGGCTTCGACCATTTTTGGCGGATCGTCTGCCAAACCCTGCCTGAATCCGAGGCCCGCCGGATCTATGCGACGCAGGCGGTTCCCGCACCGCGTCGGGTCCTGTTCCAGGCCGCGCTCGCCCCCTTCAAGCTGGGCGCGACGCTGAGCGTCAATTTCGGCAACCCAGCCCGGCCGCCGCTCCTCATCATCGGCGGAGGTGCTGACGTATTGGTGCCAGCCGCCCTGAGCCGGTCACTTTTTCGCCAACACCGCGCCTCGCCCGGTCATACGGAGTACAAGGAATTTCCCTGCCGGAGCCACTACATCATCGCCGAGCCCGGCTGGCAGGAGGTCGCCGATCATGCCCTGACCTGGTCGCTGGCCCACGCCAGGGCCTGAAAACGCTCAGAACGTGGCACCTGTTCGCTGAAAGCATCCACCCGTCCAGATCCGGCCATACGTGCCATTGGTGTCTGAGCCGGGATCATGCAATTGCGGGCCGGATAAGGTGGGGAGGACCAGTTCTGGCGGACAGGGCGGCAACTGCATCGCCGTCGTCCTGATCACGCATTTGGCGGAGGAGAACATGCCACCAGTGGCGGCGTTGGGGTGTGGCGACAGCGAGTTTGAGCGTGGGCTTGCGACGGCGTGGCTGAAGACCGCGGCGCAGGAGAAGAGCCGCCAGCGCAGCGTGGGCAGTTCCGCTCGTTGGGGCTGACCGGGCCGGCGCTGAAGGCCGACGCAGAGGTTGTAGACGCAGATGGCGAGGTGACAGGCCGCTTCGGCTCGGCATTGAGCCACGCCAGCAGCTCCGGGCCGGGGGCGCCGTCCTGCAGCCGGACGTTGAGGGTGTCGCGCACGGGGCGCGGGAGACGGGCGATTTTTCCCAGACGGGACATGGGAGTGGGTGGTTGAAGGTTAAAGACCGAGGGACCGCCACGCCAGCCGGCGCGAGCCCGGCGCCTCGGAACCGCCACCGGACTGCCGCCCAGTTTACCCGATTCCCCGCCTGCCGGCGACCGCTCCATTCCATTCCCTCCCTTCCATAAATTCGCACGCGAATGTGCCATCACCGCCCGTTTCGCGTCCGCGGCGGGCCGCAAACAGGGGGCCGCGTGCCGCCGCCACCCACGCCGAGGTGGCCGGCGATCTTGTTGCCAAAAGGTGCCACCGCTATCTGCCAACCGACGCAAGCAATGAGACGCAGCCCCCACCCTTTCGGGTTATCCGCACCGTAAAATAGTTTCCGAACCGAGGTCCCGGTCGAAAATGCACTCGACAGCCGGGAGCCGGGGCAGGATGCCAATCCCCGCGCATCACCCCATGCCACCCACCGAACAAGCCCGCTGGTTTGCCCAGGAAGTCCATCCCCATGAACCCGCGCTGCGGGCCTATCTGCAGGCCCGCTTCCCGACGCTCACGGATCACGACGACCTCGTGCAGGAAACCTACACACGCCTCCTCCGCGCAAAGGAGAACGGCGTGGTGCGCTACCCCAGGGCCTTCCTCTTCACCGCCGCCCGCAACGCCGCCTTCGATCTTTTCCGGCGCCGCCGGGCGCAGCCCACCGAGTCCGTCAATGACCAGACCGAGCTCATCGCGCTCGAGGCCCACCCCGGCGCCGCCGAAGCCATCGACCAGCAATTCGAACTGGAGGTCCTCGCCGACGCCGTGCGCTCGCTGCCGGACCGTTGCCGCCAGGTCATCATGCTCCGCTATCTCGACGGCCTCGCGTACAAGGAGATCGCGGACCAGCTCGGCATTTCTCCGGAGACCGTGAAGGT
>JAPLTR010000792.1 GCA_026398065.1 Verrucomicrobiota bacterium
GTCTTGGCGGCGTAGCCGCCGCGCTCGAGGCTCGGGGTGGGGTTGTGCTGGATGATGTAGTTCTGCCAGTCGGAAACCCAGATGGCGCCATCGGGCCCGACCTCGGCGAAGACGGGCGACAGCCACTCGTCGCTGCTGGCGAGGAGCGGGAAGCCGTCGTTGGCCACGTAGCCGGCGCCGTCGCGCTGCACGTCCATGAGGGCGACGTTCTTCATCGTGGGCTCGCAGACCATCGCCTTGCCCTGGAGGCGCGGGGGGAGGTTGCTGGAGTAGATGAAGGCGCTGCCGGCGGCGGCGGTGTAGCCGCCCATGACGTCGACCTGGCGGAAGTTGGGCGTGATGGTGTGGTCCTTGTCCTCGGTGTTGATGCGCTTCGCGGTCATGGCGCGCGTGCCCTTGGGCACGATGGTCGCGGGGATGCCGCCGAAGAAGATCGGGGCGTTGTTGGCGGTGCCGCCGAACTGGTCGCCAAACTCGTTGGCGCTCTGGCCCCAGGTGTTGTTGGTGAACTGGTGGAGGAACTCCAGCGCCGAGCCGTCGGCCTTGAAGCGGTAGGTGCCCTGTGCGAACTGCTTGTCCACGCCGCCGATCGTGCCCTTGAAGCCGGAGTAGCCGACGGCGCCGTAGAGCCAGTTGTCGTAGCCGTAGTGGAGATTGTTGGCCTGAGCGTGGGTGTCGTTGATCCCCCAGCCGGTCATGATCTCGGTGCGGACGTCGGCCTTGTCATCGCCATCGGTGTCCTTGAGGAAGAGGAAGCGGGGGGACTGCGAGACGACGATGCCGCCGTTGGCGAAGGTGAAGCCGGTGGGGATGTTGAGGCGGTCGGCGAAGATCGTGAACTTGTCGGCGCGGCCGTCGCCGTCGGTGTCCTCGCAGATCTTGATGTCGTCGGTGCCAATCCCGTCGGGCTTCACGTCGTGCGGGTAGTCGTGGGCCTCGGCGACCCAGAGGCGGCCGCGTTCGTCCCACGCCATGAAGATGGGTTTGGCGATGTCGGGTTCGCCGGCGAAGAGCTCGAGGCGGAGATCGGGCGCGACCTGCGTGCGCTCCTTGCTGCCCTTCACATTGAAGGGAAACTGAAACGTGACCGGCTGGGCGCGCTTCTCGTAGTTGGCGATGGTGGGGCGGGCCTCGCGCTGCTCGGGCTCGCGCTGGTCGAGAAACTTCTGCCACGAGGCGATCCGGTCGAGGCCGAGGGCGGCGAGGAGCTTCGCCTTGGCGGCCTCGGCAAAGCCCTCGGCGGCGGGATCGCCGAGCGAGGCGGCGGTGAGGCGCTTCGCGGGCGGGGGGGCGACGAGGGGCGGAAAGAGATTCAGCGGCGCGTCGGTCACTACGAGGTCGAACTTGCCGACGAAGTCCGGCGTGGCGGCGGCGGGATCGGAGAGGTAGTCGAACCAGATCGCCTCGCGGCCGAGGTCGCGCATGAGCACGTGGGCGGTCATGCGCGGTCCGCGGTCGGCGGTGCCGAGGTAGAGCACGCGGATCGGCTGCGCGACGCAGGGGAGCGCGAGCGCGAGGAGGAGGGGCACGAGGTGGCGGATTTTCATGGAGGGGGTTTTACCAAAATTGCAACGCGGAGAGCGCGGAGCGGTAGGAGACGGGAGCGGGGCAGGGGCGGGCACGAAAACGAAAGCGGGGAGATCCTAGCAGGTTGGCGGGCGGGTGCCATGAGAGTTGGCGCAAATGTGCTGAGTTTTTTCACCGAGGGCTGAGAGAGGGGCGAAGGACGGGGCGGCAGTGCAGAGTTGATATTTTGCGACGGAGCGGAAAAGTGGCGGCGTGCCGGTTGCCCGCCCCCAACACAGCCCCGTGCGCCGCCGTCAGGTGGCGATTTTGATCGAGACCTCGAATGCGTATGCGCGCGGGCTCCTGCAGGGGGTGGTGCACTACATCCGCGAACACCTGCCATGGTCGTTTCACCTGATGGAGCAGGGGCGCGGCGACGACCCGCCGCCGTGGCTCGCGGGCTGGGACGGCGACGGCATCATCGCGCGCATCGAGACGCCGCGGATCGCGCGCGCGGTGGTGAAGACGGGCCTGCCCGCCGTGGACCTGAGCGCGGCGCGGCTGGTGCCGGGGCTGCCCTGGGTCGAGACCAACGACGAGGACATCGCGCGGCTCGCGGCGGACCACCTGATGGAGCGCGGGTTCAAGCGCTTCGCGTTCTGCGGCGACGCGCGGTTCAACTGGTCGGTGTGGCGGGAAAAATTCTTCCGCCAGCGGCTGCAGGCGGCGGGGCACACCTGCGTGGCCTACCGGTCGAAGGCGGCGCCGGGCGACGTGGCGGCGGAGGCGCGGGCGCTCACGCAGTGGCTGCGCGACCTGCCGAAGCCGGTGGGCATCATGGCGTGCTACGACATCCGCGGGCAGCAGGTGCTCGACGCGTGCCGCGGCGCCGGGCTCGCCGTGCCGGACGAGGTCGCCGTGATCGGCGTCGATAACGACGCGCTGCTCTGCGAACTGGCGTCACCGCCGCTCTCGAGCGTGATCCCCAACGCCCACCGCGCCGGCTACGAGGCGGCGGCGCTGCTCGACCAGCTCATGGCGGGGAAACGCGTGGCCGAGACGGCGCACCTGATCACGCCCCTCGGCATCGCGGAACGGCAGTCGACCGACGTGCTGGCGGTGGACGATCGCGACGTGGCGCGGGCGGTGCAGTTCATCCGCGAGCACGCGTGCGAGGGCATCAACGTGAGCGACGTGCTGAAGTCTGTGCCGCTCTCGCGCCGCGTGCTGGAGCAGCGGTTTCAGCGCCTGCTTGGCTGCACGCCGCGTGAGGAGATTCTGCACGTGCGGCTGGCGAGGGTGAAACAGCTCCTCGGCGAGACCGACCTGCCGCTCTACCTGGTGGCCGAGCGCACGGGCTTCGAACACGTGGAGTACCTGAGCGTGGTCTTCAAGCGCGAGACGGGCCGCACGCCGAGCGCGTGGCGGGACGAGGCGGTCACGGAGGAAGGAAGAAGAGAAAGTCTACGGTCAAGGACGTGGGCGGCGCACCCCGGCCCAAAATTCTGCTTCGGACAATGGTTTTACCCGGCCGCTTTCGATTTCGGCGTCGCGACGAAGGGCCTGGGCGAGAATCGCAGCGGATTCTGTGGGAATCGCTTCCGTCGCGGCCTTGATTTCCGGCCAGGCGACCACGTCGTCCGGCCGCGTGTGATGATCGACCAATCGGCGGTCAAGTTCGGTTGCCTGCTGCGGCTTCGATGAAGCGATCGCCGTCGGCAAAGTCATCCCAGATTTCTTCGACCGCAGACCGCTCTACAGGTGGATGCCAGACTACAAGGAACGGTGCGTGTCAAATGGTTGCCTCCCAGGCGACAGCCGATACGCAAGAGGCGCCATGCTTAACGAACTCAAGGCCTCGCTGGTGGAAATTGCCGCTATTGTCGGGATGCTGACCACATTGATCATTCTTGGAACACGTTGCCTAAAAGAGATCAAAGTGTTCACCAAGCAGTTGAGGGCTTTGCTTGCCCCGACGGGAAAGTCTTTAACCGCGAAGCCCCCGCTAACCGCTACCGAAGAAACACCAAGAGAAAGAAGGATCACCGAGATTCTCATATGGGGTGCGATTGCTGGAGGAATAATATCTTTGATACCTCCGCTGTTTGATACGGGACCAGTTTCCAAGCGGGAGGCCACGCTTATCGCGGCAAATGTAGGCCTACTTGTGATGGCGTTTTCCATGCTCGCCCTTCAATCCCTGTCCCGCTTCGTGATCAGATTGGCCGATAGCTGGCTTGATGACAGAAAACAACAAGCTCAGTTGATGCAGGCCATCGTCGCGGATATGAAGAAAATAGATTAGGCGAGATCAATTGGCCCCGTGTCCTTCCAAGCTTTGAAATTTTCGATGCGCAGCGTGTTAAGCATGTTCGGAATTCTCAATGGTGTTGGCAGATGCGCTGGTCCGCATACCATTCGGACGTGAAAGGCCGTTCCCGTTTGAAAAGCTAACTCACCCGGCGAGCAAGACCTCGGGGTGGCGGCGGGCGATGTCGAGGAGGCGGAGGGCGGCGCCGGTCGGTTTTCTCCGGCCGCGCTCCCAACTCGCGGCGGTCACGGTGGGGATGTTCATCATCGCGGCGAAGACGGGCTGGCTCACGTTGAGTTTGCGGCGAATGGAGCGGACCTGTGCAGCGGTGAACGGTTTGACCGGCGGGGGTAACGGCATCGTCGCGGTGCGGAGGGTGAGTTTTTGCCTGCCCGTGACGTGCTGGGCGAAGGCCTCGACGCTGCCGACGAGGTCGTCGGCGTTGAATTCAATTTCTTTGGTTTTCATGTCTGAATTCTCGTTTGATGGTTTCAACGGCGGTCCTCAGGCGTTTCTCCTGATCCGGCGTGAGGTTTTCCGACCTGGCCTTGGTGTAGACGTAGAAGAAAATGATGGTGTGGTGCTGGGGGAGATAGAGGTAGATGACCCGGGCGCCGCCGGCCCGACTGCGGCCCAGCAGGGCCATCCGCACTTTGCGCAGGCCCTGCAGTCGCGGCATGATGTCGCCCTTTTCCGGGTCTTTGAGGAGGTCGTTTTGAAGTTGGCGAAGAAAAGAGTCGTCGGTGACCTGCGTAATCAGGCTGGTGAACAGCGGCAGTTCGATGAAGGTCAGTTTCATGCGACCCTTACAGTGTAAGGGATATTTTCGGCGTGGCGTCAATCCCTTTGAGTTGGCGTCGCCCTGGCCGTCGAGGGCCATGGCCCGCGGATTCTTTCCGACAAGGAGATCGACCTGATCGCCCGGCAACTCGACACGCTGTGCCGGGACGTGGAGGACTGACCGGCGTGGGCTGGGCGCGCGGCGGCGGCGGAGTAGGCGGTGGCAGGGGATGGGGGCTGAGAAGTGGTTTTAGAGATTATTTTACTTGATAAATGTTCTAAAAAAGAACATAGTCTATTCCGTACTCCACCACCCAACACCGATGAACATGGATCGACAGGCATGTCGGGGCCCGGCCCTGCGCGGACGAAAAGCGTCGGCGGGCGGCGGCTGGCCGGGCGGAGGCACGGGCGACGCGGGAGCGGGTCCGATCGAATCCGGCCGGGGCCAGGTGAATCCGGGTGAATCCGACCCGTTCGCACCAAATCCGAGTAAATCCGACCAGATCAAGGTGGATCAAGGTAGTCCGAGCGGCCGGACAGGGGCCACGCTCTCGGCGACGGGTCGGAGGGCGGCGGGCGAAGCCGGGCCGATCCAGGCGAATCCAAGTAAATCCAACCTGATCCGACCTCTCCCTGGTGGAAGCGCGGGGACGTTCCGCGGCGGCGGCCTCCGGCCCTCTCCCCGGCACGAAGCGGCCACGCCGTCCGCTCCGGCAACCCTTGGGAAGGGCCCGGCCAGATCCGATCAAATCCGGGTAGATCCGAGTAAATCCGACCAGATCAAGGTGGATCAAGGTAGTCCGAGCGGCCGGCCAGGGCCCAGGCTCGCGGCGAAGGGTCGGAGGGCGGCGGGCGAATCCGGGCAGATCCAAGCGAATCCAAGTAAATCCAACCTGATCCGACCTCTCCTTGAGGACGACGTTGGGACTCTCCGCGGCGGCGGTCTCCGGCCTTCTTTCCGGCCCGTAACGGGCACGCG
Source organism: Verrucomicrobiota bacterium (assembly GCA_026398065.1). GTDB lineage: Bacteria > Verrucomicrobiota > Verrucomicrobiia > Opitutales > Opitutaceae > GAS368. Next base: position 5,580 of record JAPLTR010000792.1, read on the forward strand.
GTCCGCCCGGGCAACCTTTGGGAAGGGCCCGGCCAGATCCGATCCAATCCGGGTAAATCCGAGTAAATCCGACCAGATCAAGGTGGATCAAGGTAGTCGGATCGGCGAGGGGGCCGGTCGCCACGGACTGGGGGCGCGTTCGGCGGGGGTGGGCTCGGGTCCCTGGCGGGTCGGGCCGGGGGATGACCCTGCAACGCGGTTGTCTGCGGTCCACGGTTTCGAGGCACCTTCACGGGTCGGGGGCCGGCCGGGATTTGCACCGGACTCTTTACGGCGGGCACGATTGGTGCATTATAGTGGCTATTATGAGTCGCAATCACCTCTGTTGCGCGCTTGGGACGGGTCTGGCCGCGGCGATTTGGCTGGGCGGATGTGCGTCGGGGCAGATGAACCGCATCGATGCGAACCGGG
>JAPLTR010000363.1 GCA_026398065.1 Verrucomicrobiota bacterium
CTGCAGCATGAACTCGCTCACGACCGTTTTGTAGAGCGAAGGTGCCTCGCGCCAGGGGAGCACGCGCGCGTTGAGGCGGTACCACGAGAGCAGCGCGCGTTGAAATTGGGTTCTCCGGGCGATCAGGTCTTGGGCCACAAAGGCCACCAAAGGGGGAAAACTCACGGCTGCGAAGCAGAATCCCTTTGTCCTCGCGGCCCTTTTTGTGGCCACATTCGCCATGCCCAAGCAGTCCGCGGACAACGACGCTCCCAAGAAACTCGCCTCCTACACGGCCAAACTCGACGACGCCCAGATGGAGAAACTCCGCGCGATCTGCGTGGAGCGTGGCTGGACGCCCTTTGAGGTCGCCTACACCCGCTTCGCTTTCAAGGCCGATCATCTGAAGGTCAACGTGAGTGCCTATACGAGCGGCAAGGTCGTGGTCGCGGGCAAGGGGACGGAAGATTTTGTGCGCGATGTGATCGAGCCGGAGGTGATCGGCGTGGCGACCCTGGGCTACGACGAAGTGCTACACCCGGACTGGTTCGAGTCCCATGCGGGGCTCGACGAGAGCGGCAAGGGTGATTTCTTCGGTCCGGTGATCGCGGCGACGGTGATCGCCGACAAGTCCGCGATCGAGGCGTGGCGCGCGGCGGGCGTGCAGGACTCCAAGAAGATCGCGGAGGGAAAGATCCTGCTCCTCGACAAACTCATCCGCGAAACGAGCGGTGCCGTGGTGCGAACCTGTTTCTGTGGAATGCCGAAATACAACGACCTCATGTCGCGGCCCGGGGCCAATCTGAACCGCCTTCTCGCCTGGCAGCACGCCACCGCACTGGAGCAGGCGCTCGTCGCGAAACGCGTGCCGTGGGGTCTCCTTGACCAGTTTACGGAGCAGCCGCTGGTGCAACGTGAGCTGACGAAGAAAGGAGTGAAGGACTTCGAGTTGAAGATGCGCACCAAGGCCGAATCGGACCCGGTGGTCGCCGCGGCCTCGGTTGTGGCGCGCGCGGAGTTCGTCCGTCAGATGCACCTGCTTTCGAAGAAATTTGGTACGAAGCTCCAGAAGGGCGCCGGACCGCTGGTGAAGGAGCAGGCCCACCAGATTATCCAGCAGTTCGGCGTCCGGGCGCTCGCGGAGTTTGCGAAGCTGCATTTCCGCACGGCCTACGAGGTGGTGTCTGCAGCCGGAAAACTCGACGAACTGCCACTGAAGGAGCCGGGGCCAAAGATGGAATGGTAGGCCTTGGGCCACCCCGGATGGGGCTCCCGCGGAGCGCACTTGCACGCCGTTCGGACCACCCGCTAGAGTGACCCTTCATGGTCAAGCGCCGACAACTCCGCGGATTCGATCTCAAGCAGATTGAGGGGTTCGCCGAACTCATCGGGGTCGACGAGGCGGGCCGGGGCGCCTTGGCTGGACCGGTGGTGGCGGCGGCGGTCCTGGTGAACCGCGATTTTCTCGAAAGCCGCTGGGCGCTGGCGAAGGCGAATCGGGTCAACGATTCCAAGCAGCTTACGGCCGCCGAACGGGACGAGTTGTGGTTTGAATTCGATACGCTGGCTTCGCAGGGCATGATCCATGCGCAGTTCGGCGTGGCCGATGTCACCGAGATTGAGCAACTCAACATCCTTGGGGCGACCAAACTCGCGATGCGCCGTGCGCTTGAAGGCATCTATCCGCCCGACTCCTTTGAGCAGAAGGCGGAGCCCGATCTGTTTGCGCCGCCCGAGGTCGTGGCGAATTTCAAACCCACGGTATCGTGTCGCGTCCTGATCGACGGGCTCGCCTTGCGCGCCTTTCCCTATCCCCACACCGGGATCGTAAAAGGGGACGGTCGCTCGCTGTGTATCGCGATGGCCTCGATCATCGCGAAGGTCACGCGC
>JAPLTR010000419.1 GCA_026398065.1 Verrucomicrobiota bacterium
CCTATTGCCCCGGCACGCCCCTCGACGCCGATCCCGCCACGATTCCCACCGGCCTCAAGGACCTCGCCGTGGAGAAGATTTTCCGCGGCCTTAAGCTCCGCCTCCTCCTCCCGCTCACCGACGACGAGAAGGACGCCGAAAAACTCTACCAGAAGCGCCTCGAGCAGCTCACCCGCGGCGAGTGGCCCGTCGACCTGCCCACAACTCCGCTCGCCACCCCCACCGTGCAGGCCGGCAGCGGCGTCGCCCTCGCTGGCACGCCCGCGCCCCGCCGCGTCACCTTCGACTCCCTCCGCGACCTGGTCTGACCCTGCCCACCTCCACCTCGAATCCCGCTCGCCGCACCCGGATCCCCTGCCATGACCGCACTCGAAATCCTTTCCGCCATTCGCACGGCCGTCGCCGCCATCCCGCTCGACGACGCGGCGCCCGCGCCCGCCGAACCGCTCTTCGAAGCCGTCGAGCTCGCCGCCAACCAGGACCTCCCGCGCCAGCTCCAGGAGCTCCTCGTCATGAAAAAGCGCGCCTGCCTCATTGTGCCGGTCGCCGTCCGCCGCCAGGCATCCGACCGCACGGGCGCGCTCTCCGTCCTCGGTCGCAAGTACGCCGAGGTCGCCCTGCTCTACAGCGACCAGGCGTACTTCAAGCCGTCCCAGTCCGTCACCTTCGGCGACGCGCGCCGCCTCGGGCTCTTCGCCTTCGACGAGAAGATCGAGGCCGCCCTGACCGGCCGCGAACTCAGCCCGTTCGGCGGACTCGTCTTCGCCGACTCGCAGCCCGTCCTCTTCACCGAGGCCGAGAGCGCCCGCCTCGGCGGCCGCCACGCCTGGTTCATCACCGCCTACGTGCCCCTCGGGCTCATCGCCGAGCCCGTCGTCTGATTTCCCGTCCGTTCGTTTCTCAACCCTCAGCTCCACCAACCACCATGCCCTCCCTCACCCTCACTCCCTCGTTCGACAAGAACAAGACCGTCAACGCCCGCTGGGCCCGTATCGATTTCACCCCTACGGGCGGCAGCGTCATCAAGCTCTCCTGCAAGCTGCTCGACCCCGACAGCAAGCTCACCACCGCCATCCTCAAGCAGCCCAGTCCCATCGACGACGTCATCACCGAGGTCGACGAGGTCGAGGTCGAGCGCGAGGAGACCATCACCCTCGTCGACATCGAGGAGATCGACGTGGTCATCGCCGCCCTCGGCGGCCTGAACGGCCTCGCGAAAGGCACCGCCCTCGGCTACGAGCGCGATCCGCGCGACGTGCACGGCGCCTCCGGCAAGGTCCGCTACGCCATCACCGGCCCGGCCGCCGCCCCGTTCGCCTGCTCGCTCCGCCGGCCCGACGGCGCCGTGCGCATGGGCGGCAACGACTGGAGCAAGACCTCCCTCCTCCTCCGCAACCTCTCCGGCGCGAAGCTCGTGTGGACCTCCGCCGCGACCGCCCCCGACTCCGTCGGCTGATCCGCCTCGTCGAACACACTCCGTTCCCGTCTTCCACCCTCAAACCCACCATCCACCATGGACGCCTCCCGCCCTGTGCTCTGGCCCAAGTTCACCCGTTTTCGTGGCGACACCAAACGGCTGCGCTTCACCCTTACCGACGACCTCGGTGCGGTCCTGCGCCCGAGCGAACACACCCTCCTGTTCTCCGTCGTGGACGGGGCGGGGGCGCTCCTCGTCCAGAAAGCCAGCACCGTGGGCGGCTTCACCGTGATCGACGATCCTGCCGGCGTGGTCGAGGTCGAGCTCGTTCCCGCCGACGATGCCGCCCTGACCGTCGGCGTCGCGTACGACTGCGATGTCCAGGCCCAGCACACCGCGACCCACGCCATCCACACCGTCAAGGGTTCGCTCCGCCTCGTCGCCGACGCCACGCCCGGCACCACGCTCGACCTCCCGACCACCACCACCAATCCCTCCGCCGGCTACACCTGGACCAGCCTCACCGGCAAGCCCACCACCCTCGCCGGCTTCGGCATCGACGACGCCCTGACCTCCACCGCCACGCTCGCCGCAGATGCCACCGTCGCCGCCAATGCCACCGCTGCGGCGAATGCAGCACGCGACACCGCCATCGCCGCCTCGCAACGCCGCGCCACGGCAGATGTCCGCGACTACGGTGCATTGGGCGATGGCACGACCGACGACACCGCCGCGATCCAGGCCGCCCTCTCCTCGGCGCACGCCCGCATCTACGTTCCGCCCGGCACGTATCGGATTACCAGTTACCTCCGCATCCCGTCGAACAAGTGCCTCACCCTCGCCTCCGCGGCGACGATGCTCCGCACCGGCACGAGCAATGCGATGCTCATCAACGATGCCGACGGAGTCACCAGCAACTACGCCGCCAACACCAACATTGTCGTGGAAGGCGGCACCTGGGACGGCCAGTCCGACCTCTACCCCAGCCCCTGCACGCTGATCGCCTTCGGTCACGCCAGCGACGTGATGGTGCGTGATGCGGTCCTGAAAAACGTCCCGGCCTGGCACGGTCTCGAGCTCAACGGCTCGCGTCGCGCCACCGTCGAACGGGTCCGTTTCGTCAACGTCGCGAGCTCGGAGTGCCTCCAGCTGGACACCCCCTTCAACGCCGGGACGTTTCCCTGGTTTGGCCCGTTCGACAACGTGATCTGCCGCGACATCACCGTGCGCGACTGCCAGTTCGAAAGCGGGTTCGCCGGGCTCGGTTCGCACAGTTATCCGCCCGTCGACAATCTGCTGGTGGCCGGCTGCGTCTTTTCCACCACCTACGGTTTCAAGCCGCTCGGCTACACCAACGTTGTCGTGGAGCACAACCGCTTCGTCGGCTGCAGCTACGTCTGGCAGGGCGCCGCCGACCGCTTCATCTGCCGCGACAACCGCGTGAGCGGAACGACCGCCGCCGACTTCGACTTCACCGGCTGCACCAACGGACTCGTCACGAACAACGTCATCACCGGTGTCCGCACCGGGTTCGCCAACCTCGCTCCCACGGTCATCGAGCGCGACAACCTCGTCGACGGCGTCCTGACGACGACCGACGCCAGGACCGCGCTGCCCTTCACAGCCGAGACCCTTGCCAAGCACGCCTTCTTCCACGACGGCACCGCCGCGAAGATCACCATCGCCTCCGCCCCGGCGACCGGCACGCATGACTTCCACTTCTCCGGTTGGTACTACCCATTCGAGCTGCGCGACAACACGTTTCTCTTCGGGCGCGACGAAGGCGGCACCGCCATCGGTATCCGAATCTCCGGTACCGGCGTGACCGTCCTTCGCGCGGTCGCCACCGCCGACGTCGTGACCACCGCCGCCGGCGCCATCGTGGCGAACCAATGGAGCTTCATCGAGGCCTGGCGCACCGGCGGCACGAGCTATGTTGCCGTGAACGGCGTGACGCTCGCGAGCCAGCCGGACGCCTACAGCTACCTCCCGTGCACCAGTCTGAGCACGAATGTGGCCACGCCGGTGCACGGTCTCGTCGCGCGCGCGAAGTTCCTTAACTTTGTGCCGACCGTCGCCGAACGGACCCGTCTTTACCAACAACTCGGCGTGCTGCCCCGCGACTGGCGCGGCGGCACGATGACTGCCGTCGCCGCGGGCGCGTTCGTCATCGGTACGCGTTACACCGTCGCGAATGTCGGAACCACGGCTTTCACCACCATCGGCGCCGCCACCAACACTGTCGGAGCGGTCTTCACCGCCACGGGCATCGGCTCGGGCACCGGCCTCGCCTATCCCGCCGGTGCACTCTGGGCCATCGACGATGCCGAGGTCGCGCCGGCAGGCCAGCCTGCGGCCGACCTCAGCGGCGGTGGACATACCTTCACGCTGCCCGCCTCCGGGGTCTGGCCAGTGATGTCCGCACCCGACAATCCTGCCTTCACCACCGCCAGAATCGGCGCCGGCTCACTCACCTCCGGCCTGATGCAGGTGGGCTCGGTCGCAACCGGTTTCCTCCGACTCCCGCTCCAGGTGGGCGGCGGCGCCGCGATCGATGCCACGGGGTTCGCCCCCTCGCTCTATGGCCGCCGCTACAACGGCGCGCTCACGAGTCCCACCGCCGTCACGAACGGCCAGGGCCTACTGGCCATTCAGGCCGGCGGCCACAACGGCGCGACGGTCGTCGACAACCCGGCGGCGATCGTGTTGTCCGCCGCAGAAAACTGGAGCCCGACGGCGCAGGGCACCAGCATGTCTTTCCAGACGACTTCCAAGGGCTACACCGCCAACCTCGCGCGTGTAGCGGTGCTCGACCACGGTGCGCTGCAGACCGGCCTCAACTCGGCCGCCAATGGCACGCCCGCGTGGGGCACGTCCGGCATCGTCACGCGGAGCACTCCGGGTACCACCCACACCGACACGACCTCGTCAGGGACGGCAGCCACGGCTGTAGCGCACAGCCTGGCGACCACCACGTTCGCCGCGAGCAACGCCACCACCTACACCGACGCCGCCAACCTCCACATCGCCGGCGACCCAATCGCCGGTAACGGCGCCACGTTCACGAATTCCTGGGGGCTTTGGAACGCGGGGAAAACCCGCCTAGACGGTCGCGTGAATATTTCTGCGAGCACCACCGGCCGTGCGGGCCTGAACCTCGCTCCCGGAACCGCCCCCACCGCGCCAACCGATGGCGACGTATGGACGACCTCCACTGGCGTCTACGCGCAGATCGGCGGCACCACCGTCGGTCCGTTTGCGACCGCAGCCGGTTCCGCGCAGCCGCTTGACGCCGACCTCTCCGCCATCGCCGCACTGACAACGACAACGTTCGGCCGCAACCTGCTCACGCTCGCCGATGCCGCCTCGGGCCGCAGCGCACTCGGCCTCGGCACCCTCGCGACGCAAAGCGGAACCTTCAACGGAAGCGTCAACGGAACGTTCACAGGGACGAGCAGCGGCACAAATACCGGGGACCAAACCTCGGTCACAGGCAACGCAGGCACCGCCACCGCACTCGCGACAGCGCGGGCGATCAATGGCGTAAGTTTCAACGGCACGGCCGACATCACCGTTCCGGCTGCCGCAAACACGCTCACAGGGACAACACTTGCGTCCGGCGTGACCGTCTCCACTTTGACAAGTGCGGCGGGAGGCACGTTTGGTAGTGCGGCGTTCACGGCAGCAAGTGCCTATGCCACCGCCGCGCAGGGCACGAAGGCTGACAACGCCGGCGCGATCACCGGCCTGCTCAAGAGCAATGGAAGCGCCGCCTTTGCCCCGGCGGTAGCCGGCACCGACTACCTCACACCGAACGGCAGCGGCGCCGCCCTGAGCGGAATACCTACTTCGGTCGCCGGCCGCACCGGCACCGTGACACTCGCACAAGCCGACATCGCGGGACTAACAACTGCGGACTCGCCGATTTTCACCGGGCTGATTGAAAATGTAGCATCGATCTCTGTTCCGGCATACATTCAATTCAAGACAGCAGGTGTATCCAAATGGATATTTGGACGAGGAGTACTCTATTCTGACGATGACATGGTTTGGTATTCCGGCCTTGTCGGGTATCAGCCATCGATGCGACTTACCCCAAGAGGGTCACTAACCGTAACCGGCGACATCAATATCTGGGACCAAAGCGGTGGAGGGGGTGGAACCGGTGGCCTGAAAATCTACAATGGCGGGACGGGATACATCTACCTGCGCACTCGGCCACTAAACTCGAACAACGTTACGCTATATCTTCCGACATCTGACGGCGCCTCCGGCCAAGCCCTGACGACTGACGGCGCCGGCCAACTGGCGTTCAGCAATATTGCACTGGCCAACGGCGGCACCGGGGCGACCACAGCTGCCGGGGCCCGCGCCAATCTCGGCGCCGTCGCCACTCCGGCTTGGTCCACCGTCTCGGGTACGACGCCCGCACTCGTGTTTTCCGACGTCGAACAGAACGTCGAACTCACGCTCTCCGGCAACACGACGTTTTCTGGCTCTGGCTACGCTCAGGGTCGCTCCCTCAACCTCTTCGTGGCCGGTGGCGCTTCGTCCTATACGGTCAGCTTCCCAGGTTTTACTTGGGTAGGGGGGGCGCCCGCCACCCTCGCCACCGGTAAACTTCTGCGTGTCTGCCTAGAGAGCCGGGGAGCCACTGCCACGGGCGTCTGCGCCACCTACGCCGTTGAATCATGAGCTCCCGTCCTTCAACACTTTTGGCAGCGGCTTTCCGGCGCGCTGCCGGCACAGGCGCCCCTTCTCTGCTCTTCGACTCGATCAATGCCACGGGCCAGGGCCTATGGCAATTCGGCAACGCTGACGCCACGTACTACTCAGGACACGAGAGTTTCTCCGAT
>JAPLTR010000657.1 GCA_026398065.1 Verrucomicrobiota bacterium
CACTGGCGCAAGGCGGCGGAGCGCTGCCTGCTGACCTCGATCAACCCCGACGCCCACGAGACCGCGGGGCTCGCGCACGTGCGCGCGGGCATCAACGCGGCCCGCAAGGGCTGGCTCACGAAAGAGGCGGTCTTCAACACCCGCACGCTGGCGGAGGTGACGCGGTTTTTCGCGGCGCGGCGCAAGCGGTGAGGATTTTAGCCAGGGCTTGGGTGGGCCGGGGTGGTCGGAGTGAGTGTTCTATTTATCAACTTTAAGATTGATATTTAGCAAAAGAACTCCAGCTTCGGCGTTGCCTTCAACCAGTAACCACGGATGAACACGCCACGCCCCGGGGAACCTCCGTTGCGAAACGCGGCTGCGTTTCGTTGGGCGCGGTGTGCCCGGTGGGGCCGATGCGGTCGGAAAGGGCGCTGGGCGCTCTGGCGGGATCAAGCCGGGGCGCGCGCGGCGTCCGGCCGGATCCGACCAAATCCGGGCAAATCCGACCAGATCAAGGTGGATCGAGGCAGATCAAGCCTGCCGGGATCGCCCCTCCTTCGCCCAAGGCATCGGAGGGCAGGCCTGCGGACCACGCGGAACATTCGGGAAAAACGGAGCGAGGCGGTGACCCGGGTGATGAACCACGAAACACCCGAAAGACACGAAGGGAAGAACGCGGGGGCTCGTGCGGTGCGGCGGATATTTGCGGCGGCTGCGGTTTGGGGTGGCCAACGGGCCGGCGGCCGGGCCGGTCGGATCGCATCCGGCTGGATCGCACCTCCTCCGGGCAAATCCGACCAAATCCGAGTAAATCCGACCAGATCAAGGTGGATCAAGGTCGATCAAGCCGGTCCGCGGGCTCGCGGAAGGCCCGGGACTATGGCTGGAACGAGGGGCGGGCGATGAATTGCGAATCCCACGAAAGGTCGGAGTGGCGGTTGCGGGGGCGGTTTGGCGCGGCCGGGCGGAGGGGGTTGACCGGATGCGGTTGGGCTCGGCGCGGGGCAAATCGCACCTCCTCCAACCAAATCCGACCTCCTCTGGGGGCGCGCGGGGCCGGGCCGGGGGTGCCGAACGGCGTGGGAGGCGGTCGGTTAAAGCGCGGGGTCACTTGCAAAGCGCGGGGGCGGTGCTTGCCTCAACCTGTGCCCGCTTCCCCCGCCATCCTCTGGTTTCGTCAGGACCTGCGTCTGCAGGACAATCCGGCGCTGCTCGCCGCGGTGGCCCGCGGCGGGGCGGTCGTGCCGGTCTATATCCTGGATGAGGCGGGGGAGGGGCGCTGGCCGATGGGCGGGGCGTCGCGGTGGTGGCTGCACCATGCGCTGTCCTCGCTCGACCGCGACCTGCGCGAACGGGGTTCGCGGCTGGTGCTCGCCCGCGGAAATTCCGGCGAGGTGCTGAAGGATTTGGTCCGCGCGACCGGGGCGGGGGCGGTGTACTGGAACCGCCGCTATGAGCCGACGATCATCGCGCGCGACAAGGCGATCAAGGCGGAGCTCACCGCGGCGGGGCTTGACGCGAAGAGTTTCAACAGCGCGCTGCTGAACGAGCCGCACACGATTGCGAACAAGGCGGGCGGGCCCTTTCAGGTGTTCACGCCCTACTGGCGGCATTGCCTCACGCTGCCGGTGGCGGCGCCGGAGAAGCTGGGCGCGGGGGCGTGGCCGGCGCTGGAAAAATGCCCGCGTTCGCTCGAGCTGGCGGAGCTGGGCCTGCTGCCCCGGATCAAGTGGGACGCGGGCTTCGGCGAAGTCTGGACGCCGGGCGAGGCCGGGGCGGCGAAACGGCTGAAGCTCTTTGCGGCGCAGGCGATGGACGCGTATGCCGACACGCGCAACCTGCCTGACCGGGACGGCACCTCGCTGCTCTCTCCCTGGCTGCACTTCGGGGAGCTGTCGCCGCGGCAGGTCTGGGCGGCGGTGGCGGCGCGGTCGAAGGCGTCGGGGGTGTTTCCGCCGAGCAACGGCGCGCGGTTCTTTTTGAGCGAGGTGGGCTGGCGGGAGTTTGCGCACCACCTGCTGTACCATTTTCCGCATACCCCGGAGCAGCCGCTGCGCGAGGAGTTCGCGCGGTTTGCCTGGGCGGAGGACCGGGGCGGGGCGAAGCTGGCGGCCTGGCAGCGCGGGCGGACCGGCTACCCGATCGTCGACGCGGGGATGCGCCAGCTCTGGAACACCGGCTGGATGCACAACCGCGTGCGGATGGTGGTCGCGTCGTTTCTGGTGAAGCACCTGCGGCTGTCGTGGACGCACGGCGCGGCGTGGTTCTGGGACACGCTGGTGGACGCGGACCTCGCGAGCAACACGCTCGGGTGGCAGTGGAGCGCAGGCTGCGGGGCGGACGCGGCGCCGTATTTTCGTGTATTCGCCCCGGTGTTACAGGGCGTGAAGTTCGACACGAACGGCGACTATGTCCGCCGCTGGGTGCCCGAGCTGGCGCGGCTGCCGGCGGAGCACATCCACGCGCCGTGGGAGGCGCCGATGCACGTGCTGGCGGCGGCGGGGGTGCGGCTCGGCGCCGACTACCCGCATCCGATCGTCGACCACGCGTCGGCGCGGGCGTCCGCGCTGGCGGCGTTCAAACAACTGCGCGCCACCCCATGAGCGACGAGACCTTCAGCCGCAGCGTGCGGATCGAGCGGCCGGCGGCCGAGGTGTTTGCCTGGCACGAACGCCGCGGGGCGCTCGCGCGGCTGTGTCCGCCGTGGGAGCGCGTGGAGCTCGTCGCGGCCAGCGGCGGCGTGCGCGATGGCGCCACGGTCACCGTGCGAAACAAGGTCGGTCCCTTTTGGACGGAGTGGCGCGTCGAGCACCGTACCGCCTGCCGGGCGGGCCGGTCGGGCGGATGCTCGGCGGCGGCTTTGCGCGGCGGAAGCTTGCGGCGATGTTTGCCTGGCGGCAGGAGCGCACCAAGGCCGACTTGGAACTGGCCACGCGCTACGGCGCGGTAAAGCCGATGCGGATCGTGGTGGCGGGCGCGTCGGGGATGATGGGGCAGACGCTGGTGCCGCTCCTGGAAACGCAGGGGCACGAGGTCGTGCGGCTCGTGCGGCGGCCGACGACGGCGGCGGGAGAGGTTTTTTGGAATCCGGCGGCGGGCGAGATCGACCTGGCGCGGCTCGGCGCGGTGGACGCGGTGGTCAATCTCTCGGGCGAGAATGTCGGCGCGGGGCGGTGGACGCCGGCGCGGCGCGAAGGAATCCTCCGCAGCCGGATCGACACGACGCGGACGCTGGTCAAGGCGATGACGGGCCTGGCCCGGCGGCCGGCGGTGCTGGTGAACGCGTCGGCGGTGGGATTCTACGGCGAGCGCGGCGACGAGGAGCTGACGGAGGCGAGCGCGATCGGCCACGGGTTTCTGCCGGAGGTCTGCTTGGTCTGGGAGACGCATGCGGAAGGCGCGGCGCGCGCGGGCATCCGCACCGCGCTGCTGCGGTTCGGGGTCGTGCTGAGCCCGGCGGGCGGGGCGCTGGCGAAGCTGCTGCCGTTGTTCAAACTGGGCGTGGGCGGCCCGGTGGGCAACGGGCGGCAGTGGATGAGCTGGGTGGGCCTCGACGATGCGGTGGGGGCGATCTACCACGCGCTGGTCGAGCCGCGGTGCACGGGGCCGATCAATGTCGTCGCGCCCGAGGCGGTGACGAACGGCCAGTTTGCGACGACCTTGGGCCTGGTGCTGCACCGTCCGGCGGTGCTGCCGGTGCCGGCGGGGGTGCTGCGGCTGGTCTTCGGGGAAATGGCCGATGCGACCCTGCTGGCGAGCACGCGGGCGGCACCGGCGCGGCTGCAGGAGACGGGCTACGCGTTCCGCGAGCCGACGCTGGCGGGGGCGCTGGCGGCGGGGCTCGGGCGGAAACCGGGGGAAACTCTAGGCTTTTCAAACGCGTCCGGAGGTCTACGTTGATCCCTCCTATGGAGAAAACCTTCGTTATCTTTAAGCCTGACTGCATGGAAAAGCGCCTCGTGGGCACGGTGCTCGCGCGCTTTGAAGCGGCCGGCTTCGACGTCATCGGCTGCAAAATGACCCGCCTGTCGGCCGAGCTGCTCCGCGAGCACTACGCGCACGTGGCGTCCAAGCCGTTCTATCCCGAGATCGAAGGCTTCATGAAGTCCCGCCCGGTGATCATGGTCGCCCTGCAGGGCGAGAACATCGTCCAGCGCGTGCGCGACCTGCTCGGGCCGACCGACTCCCGCAAGGCGCCGAAGGGCACGATCCGCGGCGACTTCGGCACGGAGATGATGAAGAACGTCGTCCACGCCTCCGACAGCGTCGACAACGCCAAGGCCGAGCTCGCGCGCTTCTTCAAGGCCGAGGAGCTGTACGCGCTCTGAGCGACGGCGCGTATCTGAATTTTAACTACAAGGCGCGCCGCGAGTCGGCGCGCCTTTTTTGCGCCCGGCGCCGGCGACTGGCGGGAGAGCGCGGAGTACCGGGAGAGGGGAACTGGCGGGGGCGGTCCGGGCCAATTTGATGGCACCCTTGCCCCGGGATGCGGTCTCGCATGTCCTCCACGGAGTGAGACTGATCCGCCCCATTCTAATTGGCCTGACGCTGGCCGGCACGCTCGCCGCCCTCCTCGTGGCGGCTGCCTTCGTGCCGGCGGTCCAGACCTGGGTCGTGCGGCGCTGGCTGGACGGGCGGCCGGACTGGCAGGTCACGGTCGGGTCGGTGTCGGCGCGACCGGCGGGCGTGCGCCTCGCCAACCTGCGGCTGCAGCGGGACGGCAGGGTCCTCACGGTGCCCGCGCTCGAGGCGACGCTGCCGCTGGTGCGCGCGGTGCGGAACGGGGAGTTGCCCATCGAGACGCTGGTCGCGAAAGGCTGGACGCTGGATCTCACCCGTGAACCGGCCCCGGCGGTGGCGGGCGCGAAGCCGACGAGCCAGCCGGTCGCGCGCGAGCGGAAGGTGAGTGGAACGGCGTCGGCCGCGGGGGACGACGCAGTGGCCCGCCAGGTGATGACCGAATTTCGCGGCCTCCTCGGCGGGTGGAGTTTCCCCGGCGACACGGCGGTGGAGCGGGTGAATTTGGAGGGCGAGGTTTTGCTGCCGTCCGCGTCGGGGAAGGGCCCGGTCCGGATGCGTGTGGCGATCACGGGAGGCGGGCTGGATGCGCGGCGGGTGGGGGAGTTTACCTTTGAGGCCTCCGGGCCGGTGACGGAATCCGCCGGGGCCAGCGGAGCCGTCGCGGTGCGCGGGCGGATGACCGTCGCGATGGGTTCACCGCGGAGCGTGAGCCGGATCGAGTTGCTGGGCCGGTTGTCGGCCGCCGATGGCACGCTGCCCGAAGACCTGCAGGTCGCGGCGCGGGTCGCCGCCGCGGAGGGCGGAAAAGGCGAAGGCTACCTGTTGAACGTGGACCGAGGGGAGCGTCGCCTGATCGCCATCGCGGCCAGCCTCCCGGCCACCGGCCCACGGCTCGACGGCACGTGGCAGCTCGACGTGCGGGAGTCCGACCTGGCCCGGTGGCAAACGGGCAAGGGCGCGAAGGTCGCGGCGATGACGGGCAACGGACGTTTCGAGGCGGAGGCGGATTTCACGACGGTGCGGGCGCAGGGCCACGTGACCTCGACGCTGGAGCGGTGGAGCGGCACCATGACCCCGGCGCGTGAACCCGGGGCCGTCACGGCGGAGGGCGACTTCGCGGTGGTGCATGCCGGGCGGACGCTCCAGATCGATCGCCTCGACCTCGCCGTCAGGGGCGCGCGGCCGATCGCCGCGGGGCGTTTGACGCAGCCGGTGCGGATGGACGAACGGACCGGCGCCATGACGGCGAAGGATCCGCAGGCCGACTGGCTGGAGGGAACGCTGACAGGTTTGCCGCTGGCGTGGCTGTCGGGGATCGTCGAAGGCGTGGGCTCTAGGGCGGGGAACCTGACGGGGAAGTTCGGGCTCAGAGGCGGGCCCGCGGGGTTCGCCTTTCAATCGAACGAGCCGCTGAGTGGCAAGGCGATCACGCTGCAGCTCGCGGGCGGGAGGCAGGTGCCGGGACTCGACCTGTCTCTGTCATGCGCGGCCGAATACACGTCACGCGGCTGGCAGGTGAAGGTTGCGCCCCTCGGCGTCGACACCGCCGGTGGCCGCGTCGCCATCCTCGAGGCGACGGTCACTCCGCCGACGGAGGCGAACGGTCCCCGGACGGTCACCGGAAAATGGAATGTGGATCTGGAGAAATTGGGCGCGCTGCCGGCGTTCGCCGAGTTCGCGCCGATGAGCGGACGAACGACGACCGGGGAGTTCTCCGCGAGCCTCGGGGCGACGACCGACGTGAAGGCGACGGTCAACCTGGTCGGCACGGCCCCGGCCCATTCGATCACGGGCAACACGCGGGTCATCGTCAGTCCCGGTGGCCGGGTGACCTTTCAAATTCCGCTGACCCTCACCGTCGGAACGAAGAAGACGGGGGTGACGGCGGTCGGTCATTGGACGAGAGAGCAGACGGGGTTGGTTGCGGAAGTGGATTTGAGCGGCGTGGAGGTGGACACCGATCATCTGGAGCTGCTCACCCCGTGGTGGCCGGCGATCGAAGGATTCGTCGGGGCGAGTCGAGACCCGGTCGGGACGGCCGGCGCCGCGCAGGCGGTGAACGCACGGGACAGCCGGGCCTTTTGGGGCGACTGGAGCGGGCGGTTGACGTTCAGTTGTTATCATCTGCGCACGGGGGACCAGGAGCTGAACGAAGTGGCGGGAACGCTCAGTCTCGATCGCGGGACAATGCGGCTGAAGGGAGGCCGGGCCGTGCTCGCTCCCGCGCCCGTGGCGCCGCAACGCGGGCCCTACCCGTCGGCCAAAGCCGATGCGCCGCGGAACCGCGTGACGGCGGAGGGGAGCATCGCCTTCGATGCCGCCGCCGAGATTCCGTACCGGATCAACGCTGCGGCGGCGGTCGACGTGATCGACGCGGCCAAGCTGTTTACCGCTGCTCAGGTCGAACAGGGGCCGGTGGTGGAAGGGCGGTTTTCGGTCACCGACCAGATCACCGGGCAGGGTCTGAATCTGCAGACTCTCCTCGCTCAAAGGCGCGATGAGTTTCGTCTGGTGAGCAAGGGCGGAGTCATCCGGTTGCTGAAGACAAATGCCGCCGAACTGATCCCGGTGCCGGAGACGCCGAAGACCGACGCGCTGGCCAAGGTGGGCTCACTGGTGGGCGCGCTGTTCGGGGTGAAGAAGGAGTACATCGATTCGGGCATGAACCGGCTCAGCAAACCTACGGAGGCCGTATTGGACTTCGCCTACCAGACGCCGGAGATCCGCTACGACGAATTCACCCTGACGGCGATCCGGGGCGCAGACCAGGCGATCGAGCTGCGGGACATCGTCGTCGGAACGCCGAACGTGCGGCTGACCGGGACCGGACGGATCGGCGGCGAGGCCGGGCGGCCGTGGCGGGCGCAACCGCTGCAACTGAAACTGCAACTCGGGGCGCAGGGACGGATCGCGCAGCTGCTGACGACCGCGGGGTTGCTGTCCACCGACAAGGACGAGCACGGCTACACGCAGCTCCGGCAGCCGATCCAGTTCGGCGGCACCCTGGAACAGATCGATCGGAGCGAGTGGAACGATCTCCTCGTGAAGGCGGCGACACCGGCCCCGGATCAGAGGAAAAAGAGCGGTTAGCCGGAGTGGGCCGGCTTATCCCGCGGAGGGAAAGCGCGGAGGGTGTCGCCGCCCGCTCAGGGCAGGTCGTAGACTTCGACCAGCGCGATGCCGGTCCCGCCATTGACGCCGCTCACGACGGCGCTGTAGGCGCCGGGCGCCAGCGTGACGATCATGACGGCGTCCTTGGAGGTTGCCGGAAGGGGAAACGCACCGACGCGCGAGGACGCGGCGGTCAGGGCCGGGTCGCCGCCCCAGTCGTTGTTCTGCGCCACGACCGCGCCGGTGGAGTCGAACAGCGACAACTGCGGATCGGACAGGACGCCGGCGAGACCGAAGAGGCCGAGGCTCGGTCCGACGCCGCGGATGAGCAGCGTCTTGGGAGTCGTGCCGGACACGACGAAGCCGGCGATGAGGAAGTTTTCGCCGGTGCCGACCTGATTGCGCGCCGAAAGGTTCGACAGCCGGGAGCCGGACGTGGCCGGGTCCGAGTCGTAGGCCTCCAGCAGGACGACGCCGGTGGTGTTGCCGACCCCGCTGACCTGCGCGGTGTAGCCGTTCGCCGGAAGCGAGACGAGCAGCGCGGCATCCTTGGTGGTGGCGTTGAGCCCGAACGCACCGACAGCCGCAAAGGCGTCGCTGAGGGTGGCGGAGCCGCCACAGTTGTCGTTCTGATCCACCTGGGCCGGGGTGGAATTGAACAGGGCCAGCTGCGGGTCGGCGAGCGCAGTGCTCAGTCCGAAC
>JAPLTR010000835.1 GCA_026398065.1 Verrucomicrobiota bacterium
CCGCGGCACCCACTTCGGTCTGCAGAGCGGCGGCCGCACCGAATCCATCCTCATGTCCCTCCCGCCGCTCGTCCGCTGGGACTACGACTACCGCCCCGAGCCCGGCACTCCCGAGGCTCGCCTCTACGATCTCTTTCTCAAACCCTGCGACTGGGCTTCACTGTCCGAAACGCAAATCTCCGTTCTCAACACCTAACCCTTCCCGTGACTTCTCGCGAACGTTTCCAAGCCGCCCTCTCCTGCTCGCCCCTCGAGCGCCCGCCCCTCTGGGTCATGCGCCAGGCCGGCCGCTATCTGCCCGAATACCGTGCGCTCAAGGCCAAGTCCTCCTTCCTTGAAATGGTGCGCACCCCCGCCCTCGCCGCCGAGGTCACCCTCCAGCCGTTGCGCCGCTTTCCGGGCCTCGATGCCGCGATTCTCTTCTCGGACATCCTCGTGATCCCCGAGGCCCTCGGCCAGGGCTACGCGTTCCGCGACACCGGCGGCATTGGGATGGACTATCGTCTCGAAACCCGCGCCCAGATCGACGCTCTCGCGCCGGCCGAGGCGATTCCGGAGCGCCTCCGCTACGTCACCGACACCCTCGCCCTCCTCAAAACCGAGCTGGCGGGCCAGAAGATGCTTCTCGGGTTTGGCGGCTCCCCGTGGACGCTTGCCACCTATATGGTCGAAGGCGGCAGCTCCGACGAGTTCGAGCTGATCAAACTCCTCTTCCACACCGACCGCGGGACCTTCGACGCCCTGCTCGAAAAACTCACCGCTGCACTCATTGCGTACTTCCGCGCGCAGATCGCCGCGGGCGCCGACGCCATCCAGATTTTCGACAGTTGGGGCGGCATCATCGCCGGCTCCGATTATGAGGCCGCCTCGCTGAAGTGGATTCGCCAGATCATCGCCGCCCTCCCGGCGGATTTCCCCGTCATCCTTTACGCCAAGGGCACCTCGCCCCACCTCACCGATCAGGCGTTCAGCGGCGCCCGCGCGCTCAGCGTGGACTGGACCTGCGACCTCGCCATCGTCCGCCGCACGCTTCCGGCCAACGTCGCCGTGCAGGGGAATCTCGACCCCGTCCTCCTCAACACCACGCCCGACATCGTCCGCCGCGAAACCACCCGCCTCCTCGAGTCGATGCGCGGCACCACCGGCCACATCTTCAACCTCGGCCACGGCATCACCCCGCGCGCGACCATCGAAAACTTCCAGACCCTCGTCGATACGGTCACCAACTTCCGGTAACGTCCGCCCCGTTCCCTTCGTCAGGCTGGCGTGGCCGCACCTTCCTCCGTCCCCCGATCCATCGCCGTCCTCGGCGCGGGACTCACGGGGCTGACTGCCGCCTTCCGCCTCACGCAGCGCGGCCACCGCGTCCGTCTCTTTGAATCCTCCGCCCGCGTCGGCGGAGCGATCCGGACCGAGCAGGCCGACGGCGGCTGGCTGATTGAGGCCGGACCCAACGCCCTCCTCACCGGCGAGCCCGCACTCACCGCGCTCCTCTCTGACCTGGATCTCACGACCCAGCTCATCGCGGCATCTCCGGCTGCCCGACACCGCTACGTCGTCCGTCACGGGCGCCCGATCGCGGCCCCGCTTTCGCCGCCGGCCTTCCTCTCCTCCCCACTCTTTTCCTTCGGCGCCAAGATCCGCCTCCTCGCCGAATTTCTCCGGCGCCCGCGCGTCCGCCTCGCCGACCTCAGCATCGAAGAATTCGTCCGTTCCCACTTCGGCCAGGAACTCGCCGACTACGCCCTCAATCCCTTCGTGGCCGGGGTCTACGCCGGGAACCCCCGGAAGCTGTCCGCCCGTCACGCGTTTCCCGCTCTCTGGCAGCGCGAGCAGACCCACGGCTCGCTCCTCCGCGCCCAACTCGCGGCCGCCCGGACCCGCACCGGTCCCGCGCCGGGCATCGTATCCTTCCCGCGCGGCCTGCAAACCCTGCCCGATACCCTCGTCGCGCGCCTTCCAGTCGGCACGCTCACGCTCAACGCCCGCCTCGAAGCCCTCGTCCCCGGGCCGCCGTGGAGCGTCGTCTGGCACGATGGCACCACCGCCCAGACCGAGAAATTCGACACCGTCGTCGCCGCACTGCCCGCCCCGGCGCTCGCCACCCTCCGGTTCGGCACCCTCGGCGAGCGTCCGCTCGCTTCGCTCGACGCCATCGAGCACCCGCCCGTCTCCTCGCTGTTTCTCGGCTATCGCCGTGACCAGGTGGCCCACGCCCTCGATGGCTTCGGCCTGCTCGTGCCGGAAAAGGAAAACCGCTCCGTCCTCGGCGTCCTGTTCTCGTCCTCGCTCTTCCCGGGCCGCGCCCCGGCCGGCCACGTCGCCCTGACCGTGATGGTCGGCGGCACCCGCCAGCCCGACCTGGCCCGGCTCCCCACCGACCGGTTGATCGCAGCGGTCGCTCCCGACCTCTCGCACCTGCTCGGGGTGGCGGACGCACCCGTTTTCTCCCGCCATGCGTTTTGGCCCCGCGCCATCCCGCAATACAACCTCGGCCACGACCAGCACCTCGCGACGATGACCGCCTGCGAGCGCGCCCATCCCCGGTTCTTTCTCGGCGGCCAGGCCCGCGACGGAATTTCACTGCCAGCCTGCGCCGCGGCTGGCGAGAAACTCGCCCTCCGCGCCGCCTGAAACCGCCCCGGCGGCGGTCCCGTGGCGGTCCGTTCCGGTCCGGGTTCCCTCCGATTTTCCATCCCCGTAAAATTCCCCCCGACGCGGCCCTTGACTCCCCCCCGCTCGGACCTAGCCTCCCCCACTTTTCTTTGGCATGGCGCAAGACCTGAAAGACACTCTCCAGCTCCCAAAAACGGATTTTCCCATGCGCGCCGGACTCGCGCAGCGTGAACCTGGCCGCGTGGCCCACTGGGAGAAAACCGGTCTCTACGAGGCGATTCAAAAGAATCGCGCCGGAGCCCCTGCTTTCGTGCTGCACGACGGTCCGCCTTTCACCAACGGCGACGTCCACATCGGCACCGCGCTGAACAAGTCCCTCAAGGACTTCGTCAACCGCTACAAGACGATGCGCGGTTTCCGCACGCCCTACGTCCCCGGCTGGGACTGCCACGGTCTGCCCATCGAGCAAAAGGTCTCCAAGGAGGTCCGCGAGGAAAAGCTCACCCTCACGACCGCCGAGCTCCGCGCCCGCTGCGACGCCTTCTCCGAGTCGTGGATCGCCAAGCAGACCGCCCAGTTCAAGCGCCTCGGCGTTCTCGCCGACTGGAAGAACGAGTATAAGACCAAGGCCCCCGCCTTCGAGGCCGATATCGTCCGCACCTTCGCCGCGTTTGTCGAAAAAGGCCTCGTTTACCGGAGCAAGAAGCCCGTTTACTGGAGCATCCCGTTCGAGACCGCCCTCGCCGAGGCCGAGATCGAGTACAAGGATCACGTCTCCATCGCCATCTGGGTGAAGTTCGCCGTGCCGGTCGCCGAGGCGGAGAAGTTCGGCCTGCCCACCGACAAGCCCCTCTTCGTCGTCATCTGGACGACCACCCCGTGGACGATCCCCGCCAACCTCGCGATCGCTCTCCACCCGGAGGTGGACTACGTCGTGGCCGACCTCGGCGCCGAGCGCATCATCGTCGCCGAAGCTCTCCTCAGCTCCGTCCTCGCCGCCGCCAAGATGCCGCCGCCAAAATCGAGGCCGCTCCCGCCATCGTCGCGAAGCGCAAGGGCGCCGAACTCGAAAAACTCGCGCCGCGCCATCCGTTCATCGACCGCCCCTCGCCCGTCGTCCTCGCCGACTACGTCACGACCGACAGTGGCACCGGTGCCGTGCACACGGCACCCGGACACGGTGCGGATGACTATCTCACGGGCCTGAAATACAAACTCGAGATCTACTGCCCGGTCGGCGACGACGGTCGCTATCTCGACGACGGCAAGGTTCCCGCCGACCTCGTCGGCCTCACCACCCTCGAAACCGTCGAGGACCTCGCCGCCAAGAAGCCCGCGCCCGCCAATCTCGCCGTCCTGAAGAAGCTCGCCGATGCCGGCGCCCTGCTCGCCAAGGCGAAATACACGCACAGCTACCCGCATTGCTGGCGCTCGAAGACTCCGATCATTTTCCGCGCCGTCGACCAGTGGTTCGTCTCGCTCGACAAGGCCAACCGCCGCGGCATCGCCCTCGCCGAGATCCAGAAGATCGCCGGCCATCATGGCTGGATTCCCGCCTGGGGCGAAGCCCGCATCCGCGGTGCAGTGGAGTCGCGCCCCGACTGGTGCATCAGCCGCCAGCGCTCCTGGGGCGTGCCGATTCCC
The DNA here is from genome assembly GCA_026398065.1 of Verrucomicrobiota bacterium. Classification (GTDB taxonomy): domain Bacteria; phylum Verrucomicrobiota; class Verrucomicrobiia; order Opitutales; family Opitutaceae; genus GAS368. The sequence continues at coordinate 4,261 of JAPLTR010000835.1, forward strand.
GCGTTCTACGACGA
>JAPLTR010000878.1 GCA_026398065.1 Verrucomicrobiota bacterium
GCCACGGCCGCAACCTCGACGCGAACGCGAAGGACACCCTGCGTCTCGCGTTCGCATTCCTCTAGCCGTGTTTTGTTCTTACCCCCGCCACGCCGCGAAGCAGGACCCGAGAAAAATACGCAGTGCCCCGCTTTTCACCTAACAATTCATCCACTTCGCCGTATTCTCGTAGTCGCCTTCAATTTCTGACGCTTTCCGAGGCAGTAACACTCCAAGAGGATGACTAAATATTTCACGTTTCCTGCGGCTGCGATATCGGTTTTCGGCGTGGTCATGTTCCTGCCTGCCTGTGCCACCGCGCCCCAGGTAAACTCAGCCGACGTCACAGCACCTGCCGAGGCCGTTCCTTTGCCGGATGTCGCAAAGATTGCGTGGGGTTGGTGGCAGGAGCATGAGCGCGGGTTTCAGGGATGGAATCCACCTCCACCGCCTCCCTCTTGGATACCCCTTGATCCCCGGCTCAATACGAAGCCCGACACGACCGCTTTTATGGGGCCTTCCGGCGGGGAAGCCTCACCTTGGTTTGCCACGCGCTTCGTACGGCGTCCGAAGTATTTCGAAGTATCTATGCCGATCCCCGGGCGCTGTGTGATCCGGTTTGGGATTTTTTTCGATCCCGTTACCCGCGACAGCACGATTCAGGAAGTACAGTTTGCGTCTGCATTTATTGCTGGTCACTAACAGGCCATCCGTGAGCGATCGCCCGAAGGCGGCGCACGGGTGGCGGAAAGCGCGGAGACTGGTGAGCCCTCGCCCTGACATCAGGACGTGGCGCAATGACCGCACGTTCCCGCGCCCCCCCGTTTTTCTCCTCGCCCCCCGCCGCCCGCTACCCACTACTTTTCGGCTCCATGCGCTTCCACAAATACCACGCCCTCGGCAACGACTACATCGTCCTCGACCCGCGCGATTTCCCCTCGTGGACGCCCGCGCCGACCGTCGACCAGATCCGCGTCGTCTGCCACCGCAATTTCGGCGTCGGTTCCGACGGCATCCTCTGGGGCCCGCTCCCCTCCAAGCAGAGCGAGTTCGGCCTGCGCATCTTCAACCCCGATGGCTCCGAGGCCGAGAAATCCGGCAACGGCCTCCGTATCTTCTCCCGCTATCTCTACGACCAGAAGCTCATCAAGAACCCGAGCTTCACCGTCGAGACCCCCGGCGGCCACGTGCAGTCCGTCATCAAGGAAAACGGCCGCCTCATCACCGTCGCGATGGGCAGCGTGAATTTCTCCTCGGAAAAGATCCCCGTCGTCGGCGCCCCGCGCGAGGTCCTCAACGAGAAGATCACCATCCTTGACCGCGAGTTCACCTTCTGCGCCGCCACCATCGGCAATCCCCACTGCGTCATCCCCCTCCCCGAGGTCACACCCGCGCTCGCGCACAAGTACGGCCCAGTCCTGGAGACGCATCCGAATTTCCCGCGCAAGACCAACGTCCAGTTCCTCCGCGTGATCGACCGCGCCAACATCCAGATCGAGATCTGGGAGCGCGGCGCCGGCTACACCCTCGCCTCCGGCAGCAGCAGCAGCGCCTCCGCCGCCGTCGCCCACCGCCTCGGCCTCGTCGACCGCAGCGTCACTGTGCACATGCCCGGCGGCCAGATCGGCATCGAGATCGGCGACAACTTCTCGATCATGATGACCGGCACCGTCAACAAGGTCGCCGAGGGCACCATGCACCCGGAGCTGTTTGCGGTGAAGGTCTGAGGTAGGGCGGGCTTCAACCCGCCCTTTTTCGTCTCGTCATCGCACCGGCGGCCCCTACCGCCGCCTCTCCGCCGGCCTACTTCTTCACCCCGTACGCCCGGAGAACGTTTCCATCGTCGAAGATATCCGGATACACGACGTGGCACCGTTCGGCCAGTGACTCCCCGCACTGGTCGCACACTCCGCGCAACGTCTCGTCCACCCGTTTGCAGTTCAGGCAGTACGGCATGGTGCCCAGCTTGTCCCCCTTCAGGGTCACCCACAGCAACACCCCATACGCCAGCACTCCGCCCAGCACCGCCAGCGCCACCGTCCAAAACACGCCCACGGCATCGTCGGCGACCAGAGGTATTCTGATCCTCGACTCCACCAACAGATGGATGAGCGCATGTCCGCGCCACAGCAGCAGTCCCCCGCAGGCCAGCGCCGCGGCCCCGATGATCACCGGCGACCACAACACCACACGCCAGAGCCGTGCGCGGTTCCGCGCCGCCTGAAACTGTTCTACGATCTGGGGTGGGATCCGCGCGGCCATCGCGGAGGGAGCAAAAATACTCACCCGCTGCGTCGCAACTCCCTTGTCGACGCCGGATTCGGTTTGCCGCCCCGTCCTCCCCCGTTACCTTCCGCGCGTGCTCGGCTGGCTCGCTGATCTCTTCCGCCTCGCTTGGGGGCTCCCTTACTGGAACGCGCGCAAAGCCCTGTTCCGGTCCCGTCGCGGCCGGATGCGCCACCCCTGCCAGAGTCCCAGCGACTCCGGCCGTGCGATGGAGACCCACTGCGACGCCTGCCTCGCTTGGGACAAGCCCGCGCGCTTCCGCCGCGTCTGCCCCCTGCTCGTCGAGGGCAGGGACGGCCTCGTGTGCTCCGCCAACGCGGCCGACGTCCGTCCGTTCTGGGGCGGCCTCGTGCGCTACTATGGCGGCACCCTGCTCGCGATCTACACCGTGGCGGTCCTGTCCGTGTTCATCTTTCTCCGCGTCATCGGCTATCCCGTCAGCATCCTCCACGTCGGCCTGCCGCCGCTCTGGCACAAGGTCCCGCAGGCCCGCGGCTGGTTCTTTGTCGCCCAGGCCAACCGCGCCTTCGCCGCCGGCAAGACCGCCGAGGGGCTCCTCAATCTCAACAACGCGTACCAGTTCGACCCGACCAACTACGGCGCCGGGCTCGCCCTCGCGAAAAACTACCAGGCCGGCCAGCCGCGCCTCTCCGACGATTTCTACGCGCGCCTCCTCCGCGACCACCCCGACCAGCGCAGCACGACTTCGCAGGAGTGGTTCCGCGCCCTGCTCGCCCGCGGGGATTTTCCGCAGGCCTCCAGGATCGCCCGCGCCGAAACCCTCGCCGACCTCGCGCACGCCCAGGTCTGGATGCGCAGCCTCCTGTTCACCACGGCCCAGTCCCGCGACGACGCCCCGTTGCGCGAACTCCTCGCCGACAAGTCCCCCGCCGCCGCCGTCTGGCACCAATTGATCGAAACCGAGCTGCTCGTCCGCGCCGGCCGCAAGCGCGAGGCGCGCGCCGCCCTCGACCGCCCCTGGCCGGCCAAGGCCCCGGCCTTCACCGTCTACTATCAGGTCAGCACGCTGATCGCCCTCGGCGACACCTTCGCCGCCCTCGACCGCCTCGCGGCCCAGCCCGCCGGCCGCCTCGACGACGAGGCGGGGGTGACGCTTCGCCTCGAGGCCTTCGCCGTGGGCCAGAACGCCAGCCTGCTCCAGCGCGAGTTCGACCGCATCCTCACGCAGCTGAATCCCCCGCGCATCAAGATCCTCTGCGCCCATCTCATCCGCCGGCCCGACCGCGCGCTCTTCGCGCAGCTCTGCACCCGCATCGAGCGCAACGGCCTGCCCCTCAGCACCGAGACCGCTGGCATCTGGTTTTCCCTCCTCTGCACCGCCGGCGCCGTCGGCGACCAGGCCCGCCTCCACGCCTTCGCGCTCCAGCTCAAGGGCGCCTCGACCACGCCGTTCGCCGCGCTGACCTATGTCGAGGGCTTCTTCCGCGGCGAAACCGTCGAGAAGCGCATCACGAGCTTCCTGCCGATTCTGCCGCTGCCCCTCGAGGTCAACTACTCGCTCATCGAGCGCTACCCGGGCACGCCGCCGCCGGCACCCGCGAAAACACCATGAGCCCCGCGCCCCGCCCCGCCCTGCTCCCGCTGCGCGCGGCGTCCCTGCCGGCGAAACTCGTCGTCGGCTTTCTCGCGGCCGCGGTCGCGCTGCTGAGCTGGCGCCTCTGGCCCGAGTGGCGGCAAAACCCCGATCTCTCGCACGGGCTCTTCATGCCGGTGCTGTTTCTGCTGCTGTTGCGCGACAGCTGCGTCTCCGGCACGCGGCGGTTTGTCTCCGCGGGGTGGGCCGGCGGCACCGCCCTCGCCGCCCTCTTGTTCGGCTCGCTCCTCGCCCTCGGGGCCGCCGGTCTCTACGCCGCCGCGCTCGGCTGGTCACACGCCCTCGTGAATTTCATGCTGACCGCGTCGCTCGTGCTGCTCCTCGGCGCGGCGCTGCTCGGCCTCTCGGGCGAGGCCGTCCGCCTGATCCCGCTCAACTGGCCGGCCTGCATCGCGCTCGTGCTTTGGCTGCTCAGTTCGCCGATGCCGCACGGCATGTACTCCCGCCTCACCCTCGGGCTCCAGCTCTGGGTCAGCCAGAACGTCCTGCGCGCCCTCCACCTGCTCGGCATCCCCGCCTTGCGCCACGGCAACGTCATCGAGCTCGCCAACGGCAGCGTCGGCATCGAGGAGGCCTGCAGCGGTGTGCGCAGCCTGATCTCGTGCGTGTTCGCCGGCCTGTTTTTCTCCGCGACCCTCGTCCGCCGCCCGTCCTCCCGCGCCCTCCTGATCGTCCTCGCGGTGCCGCTCGCGCTCGCGATGAATTTCCTCCGCTCGCTCCTGCTCACCCTCCTCGCCAACCGCGGCGTCAACATCGCCGGCACCTGGCACGACGTCACCGGTTTCGCCGTCCTCGGTGTCACCGCCGTCCTCCTCGCCGGTCTCGCCCTCCTCCTCGAACGCCGCGAAAAAACCGCCCCCGCCCCCTCGTCCGCCGCCCCGTCGCCCGCTCCCGCCCCCGCGGCCGTTCCCGCCGCGGCCGCGGCCTACCCCACGCCCGGCCCGCTCCGCCTCCTCATCGGCGGCGTCGCGCTCGCCGCCGCCCTCGTCGTCGTGTTTGTCGTCAACACCCGCCCCGCCATCCGCCAGGACGCCGCCGTCCCGAATCTCTACTCCGTCCTGCCCGCCGCCGTGCCCGGCTGGACCGTCGATACCAGCACCGACCTCTACCAGTTCGCCGACCTCCTCCAGACCGACTACCTCGCCCAGCGCACCTACCTGAAGCAGAACGCCGAGGGCCAGCAGGTCCAGGTCACCCTCTATGCCGCCTATTGGCGCGCCGGTCAGGCCGCCGTCAGCCTCGTCGCCTCCCACACGCCCGATGCCTGCTGGCCCGGCTCCGGCTGGGAGGCCGTCCCGCGCCCCGCGCCCGCCGTCCCGCCCACGGTCGCCGGCCGCACCCTCGCCGCCCCCGAATACCGTCTGTTCAAGAGCGGACAGTTTCCCCAGCACGTCTGGTTCTGGCATCTTTACGACGGGCGCCCCATCGCCTATCGCGATCCCTACTCCGCCACCGAACTCCTCCGCATCGCGTGGCGCTACGGCTTCCGCCACGACGGCGACCAGCTCTTCGTCCGCATCTCCAGCAACGCCCCGTGGTCCGCCATCGCCGGCGAACCCCTCCTCGCCCAGTTCTTCGCCCACACCCAGGCGCTGGGACTGTGAACGTTATGCCCTCAGTCATGAAATTCGGACTCCGATGCGAAGTCGCGCGCACTGTGTAGGTCGGGCTTTACGCCCGACATGCTGAAATGAACCTGTCGGGGATAGACCCCGACCTACCCGCCCAACCATGCCCCTGCCCGTCACGAAGCTCGAGAAACAGATCCTCGCCGCCCTCGCCGTGGGCATCGTGTTGTTGCTGATCGTGCAGTGGGTCCGCTAATTATCCTCGCCAACCCCTTCTCCGCTGCATCTTTTCGCCGCTGTCGCACGTATGAATTGGAAATGTCCCTTGTGCTGTCCTCCCTGCCCGACGTGCTCACCTATGCGGTGGCGCGGGCGGACGATGGCGCACGCCGGGGCTGGGGCCGCCGCATGAGTGAGGCCGCCCCCACGCCCCCGCCGGACGACCGCTCCCAGGAGGATGCCCGCCTCCTGCGCCGTGTCGCGCAGGGTGACAAGGACGCCCTCGCCGCGCTCTACGACCGCTTTTCCCGACCGCTCTACGCCACCGCGCTCCGCGTCGTCCACGACCCCGCCGAGGCCCAGGATGTGGTCCACGACGCCTTCGTGACCCTGTGGGAGAAGGCCGGCACCTTCGAAACCGGCCGCGGCAGC